>JAHEBI010000112.1 GCA_024642325.1 Eudoraea sp.
TTATTTCCTGATTATTTGATCCTGTAAACTTAATATGAGTTCACTACTTGAAAAACATATTGTAGAATTGTTGCAAGAGCGCAATGAAAAGGCTATTTCATTGCTGTATGAACATTACGGCGATACGCTATACGGGGTTGCTTATAAGGTGGTCAGAGATGGAGAACTAGCTCAGGATGTTTTGCAGGAGAGTTTTGTTAAAATCTGGAAAAAATCTGACTCTTATGATTCCTCAAAGGCGAAATTATTTACCTGGCTTTTCAGAATTACCAGAAACACAGCCATTGATAAGTTACGCAGTGTAAATACCAAATCTGATAAAGAAATCCAAATAGATGTTTCAGACGTATATAACCTAGGTGTAGATAGCATCAGACCCGAGTTCTTGGACGTCAAGGAGAACATGGAGAAGATAGAGCATAAATATCATGTGGTGTTGGATGCCTTGTTTTTTCAAGGCATGACACAACAGGAAGCCAGTGATGAATTAAATATTCCGTTGGGCACTATTAAATCCAGGTTAAAAATCGGGTTAAGAGAACTTAAAAAAATATATGGTAGTTCTATGGTGTTTTTGCCCTTATTAATTTTATTGTCATGAAAGAAAAAATACAAATATTTTTAGATACCGATTTGCTGGAAAAGTATCTGTTAGGAACAACCACTCTTGAAGAATCTATGCAAGTGGAGCGATATATCGCTATGTATCCTGAAGTTAGAAAAACCTATAACGAGTTACAGACAAATCTTGAAACCTTTGCTAAATTATATGCCCTAAAAACTCCTGAAGGCCTGAAAGCTAAGATTCTGGATAGGATTAAAGCGCAGAACTCTGGTAGAAGGAAATTTCAAAGATATGCTGTTGCTGCCAGCATAGCGGCCTTACTTTTTGCTGGATCATCTTATTTCTTTTGGAATCAAAATCAAAATTTACAAGATGAAAACATCATTGTAAATAATAAGATCAGAACTCTGGAGGAAGACATGAAAGAACAACTGGAAGACGTAAGAAACCAGTTTATAGTTCTCAACAATCCTCAGACCAAAAAGTACGAAGTAAAAGGGAATAAAAAAGCAAGGGAATTAAAAGCCGTTGCCTATATAAATCCTGTAAAAAAACTATCCTATATTAATGTTAGGAGTTTACCTAATTTGCCTGATAATCAATGTTATCAGATGTGGGCCGAAGTTAATGGCGAAATGGTCAATCTGGGAGTGATTAAGAATGTTGATGACAAAGATCACCTCAGAGCCTTGCCCTATGCGGAAAACGCAATTGGTTATATTACTATAGAACCTCAGGGCGGTAATGTCACCCCTACCGTCAAGAATATTGTAGCCAATATTTCGTATTGAGAACCATTTGCTTCACATATTTTACAAGCCCCTTTTAGGGGCTTTATTTTTGTATCTTTGTACAAAATATTTTTATGAAGTTGATTTTACTTACCATAGGTCTTCTTGCGCTGGCATTTGCCGGTATAGCAATAAAAATATGGTCTAAAAAAGATGGCAAGTTTGCCGGCACTTGCGCCAGTCAAAATCCATATCTCAATAACAGCGGCGAAGCCTGCGGGTTTTGTGGCAAACTTCCCAACGAGCAGGAATGCAGAGAAGAGGCATCCCGAAAATTATTATAACCAACTATTTACCTTTAGATTTATTAAAGAAAAGGGTTTGGATAAAACTGAAGAAACACTAAAAAGCACAATCGAAAAGGCCAAAGCAGGCAATCAGATTGCTTTCAGTAATTTACTGGATACTTTTTGGAATGATGTATATGGTTTTCAGTTAATACGGACTAAAAATGAAAATGACGCAGAGGATATAACCATACAGACTTTTTCGAGGGCTTTTGATAAACTAGATTCATATGACCCTTCCTATGAGTTTAAAACCTGGCTTATCACTATTTCCAAAAATTTGCATGTAGACTTAATAAGAAAAAGAAAAAGGAATGTCCTGGATAGTACTGGTAGCGGCAATAATGAAGCCATAAAAAAGGTTCTTGATGATGCCCTAACCGCAGAAGATCAGCTTATCAACGATCAAAATCTCGCAAAACTTCTTCAAAATATCAAACAATTAAAGCCCCATTATCAGAAAGTTATTAATCTTCGGTATTTTAATGAACTATCCTATACGGAAATTGCCAGGGAATTGGGCGAACCGGTGAATAATGTTAAAGTCAAATTACTCAGGGCCAAAAAGTTATTAGCGGAAATCATCAAAAATAAGAGATAGTTTTTTACTGATTCAGTTTTAGTTTTAAAGTGGCACACCAGGTAAATAGTTCCTGTTTTTCTATTTGGTCGTATATTTGTTGAAAATTTTTCTATGAGTGTTGAAACTACTTCCCATGTACAGCCACCCAAAGGCAAACCAAAGTGGTTAAGGGTAAAATTGCCAACAGGGAAAAAATACACCCAACTAAGAAGTCTGGTTGATAAATACGATTTGCATACCATATGTACTTCAGGGAGTTGTCCTAATATGGGGGAATGTTGGGGAGAGGGTACCGCTACTTTTATGATTTTAGGCAATATATGTACCCGGTCCTGTGGGTTTTGTGGAGTGAAAACGGGCCGTCCTGAGAACGTGGATTGGGAAGAACCTGAAAAAGTAGCACGTTCCATAAAGATTATGGGGATTAAACATGCGGTAATCACATCTGTAGACAGGGATGACCTGAAAGATATGGGTTCTATCATATGGTCGGAGACTGTAAAAGCTATAAGAAGAATGAATCCGGATACTACATTGGAAACACTTATTCCGGATTTTCAAGGGCTTGGAATTCATTTAGATCGTATTGTTGGTGTTGCCCCCGAAGTCGTTTCCCATAATATGGAAACTGTGAAGCGACTTACAAGGGAAGTTAGGATACAGGCTAAATATGAACGAAGTCTTAATGTGCTTCGTTATCTTAAAGAACATGGAGTAAAGAGAACAAAATCGGGAATTATGCTGGGCCTCGGCGAACTCGAATCTGAAGTTATTGAAACCATGGAAGATCTTAGAAATGCTAAGGTTGATGTGATTACTATTGGACAATACCTTCAACCTTCTAAAAGGCACTTGCCTGTAAAAGAATTTATATTACCTGAACAATTTGACAAGTACAAGGAATTGGGACATCAAATGGGATTCAGGCATGTGGAAAGTGGTGCTTTGGTAAGGTCTTCTTATAAAGCCCATAAACATATTCAATAAAAAGTTCACGAAATCCTGTATCCAGAAGTTTTATAGGAAAAAACGCAGTTATTTGTCAAGGGTTTTGTTGAGGTATTTAATATTAAAAATGCAGTTATAAATCATTAAATATATGATACTTTTAAAATATTTTCTTTAAATGAAATAAAAAACAGTCCAATTTATAGGAAATAACCTATAGTTTCGACTTAAATAAACAATAGTTGCCTGTCCTATACGTTTGATTAAAAGGTGCCATGAGCATTAAACATTTATATAATTTTCTCTAAATCAAAAAGTAGCCAGGGTTCAGCAAAAGAATTATGAATTTTATTAAATTATTTTATAAATAAAAAGTAATTTGAGATTCTTTTTAAAACATAGCAAAATTACATGGGCATTGCTCCTAGTTACTTATATATCCTTCTCAGCTATTGTATTGGGCCAAGAGCGTACGAATCAGGTACAAGGTATTGAAACTTATTTTACTCAAACTACAACTTACAAGAACCAGAATAAAATAGATCTTGCACTTTAAGCCCTGGATAAAGCCACGGCTTTGGCGGAAGAAACAGAAGACGCAAAAGCTCTGGTAGATTGCTATCACAAATTTGCTTTGCTTTACATGGAGCTAAATAAAAGAGAAACTACCAATTTTTATTGGGCTCGTGCATCCGTTCTATTAAAACAACTGGCATATCCGTATGGTCAAGCAGTACATAAATTCATTGAATCTGATTTACTTTACGACAGCGGTAATAACTATCAGGCCATTTTCATGTTAAATGAATCCAGGCAACTTACCAATGACCGTAATCTTCTCAATCACATTTTACTATTGGAAGCTGATATCTACCTCAGCATAGAAAAATATGACAGCGCTACATTAAATTTTAATTCTCTTGTAGTAAATAATGATGTGTTTGAAAAAGAATCCCTAATGGCAAAAGCACATTTGGGATTGGCAAGATTATATCTTAAAACTCAGGAATATGAGGAGAGTATTAAAAATGGAATTAGTGCATTAAAAATCGCAGAGACTAACAACTTCTCCAAAGAAGTATTGGAAGCCAATGAATTATTGGGACAGGCTTATGAAAAAAGAGAAGAATACAACCTGTCTCTTCTTCATAACAGGAATTTGTTGAAACTTAAAGATTCTGTGTTCACGATTGAAAAAATGAAGGCAGAAGCCAAAACCGCTGACAGGATTCAATTTGAGTTCATGTCGGAAGAAATTAAACGCCAGGACACTAAAATTGAGGAATTAAATGAATCCCGTAACAGATCAGAAATAACTGCAATACTAACCTCTGCTTTTTTAACCATTATTTCCTTACTGGCTGTATCCTTATTCAGGAACAACCAGATTAAGTTAAAGACCAATGACCTCCTGCAGACAAAAAACAGGGAGTTACAAACGGCCAGAGATGCCGCAGTACAAGCAATGGAAGCTAAAACCAACTTTCTGTCAACAGTGAGCCATGAATTGAGAACACCCCTGTACGCCGTTACAGGTTTGGCGCACCTATTGTTGGAAGAAAACCCTAGCGAGAATCAGAAAGAACATCTGAAGTCTCTAAAATTTTCCGGCGACTATTTATTGAATTTCATAAATGACATATTACAAATAAATAAAATAGACGCAGACAAATTAGAGGCTTTAAATATGGAATTTAACCTGAAAAAAGTCCTTGCAGATGTTATTAGCTCCCTACAGCAGAGCGCCAAAGAAAACAAAACGAAATTAACCTTAGACTATGACGAGGAAATTCCCAGACTTTTAATGAGCGACCCTCTTAAATTATCCCAAATCTTTATGAACCTGGTGGGCAATGCTATAAAATTTACTAAAAATGGAGAGGTAAATGTAATAGCCAAACTACTGAAAAAGGATGAAGAAGATGTGACCATATATTTTGAAGTCATGGATAATGGAATTGGTATTTCCAATGAACAACAACAAAATATCTTCGATAGTTTTGAACAAGGCTCCATTCAAATTAACCGGGAATATGGAGGCACTGGCCTGGGCCTTACCATTGTAAAGAGTCTCCTGGGTTTATTTGACAGTAAAATACACCTAAAAAGTACTTTGGGAAAGGGTAGTTCATTTTACTTTGAATTAGACCTAAAGAGTAAAGATAGTGTCTTAGATGACCTTACATTTGAGATAACCCAAAAAGACTATGATTTAAATGGCCTGCATGTTTTGGTAGTTGAAGACAATAAGATAAACCAGGTGATAACCAAAAAAATGTTGAGTAAAAGGGGTGTCAGCTGTGAAATTGCCGGAAATGGGAACACTGCTGTGGATATGGCTAATAAAAGTCAATTTGACGGCATACTTATGGACATACATATGCCGGGAATAAGCGGAGTTGAGGCGACTATTGAAATTAGAAAATTTGATGCCGATACGCCAATTATAGCACTTACCGCAATATCTTTAGATGACAGTTTAGAAAGCTTTTACGCGGCAGGCTGTAATGATGTAGTTACCAAACCCTTTAAACCCGAGGTGTTTTATCAAAAAATTGGAGAAAACATCCTTGAACATAAATTAAAGAAATCTGTTTCCTAATTTTTCGAGGCATTTTGTGACAACCTCCTCCCCACCACCAAGAAACCGGTGCCTGACAGGAATATAGTAAAGATTGTCCACCTTATCCTTTAATCGCATAAAGTCCTTTTCGGTGGTTAGTATTAAGCTTCTGGAATTAAAAATATCAACCTCTTTCCCGGAAAAATAATGATGATCGCTGTAGCGGAGATGATCAAAAGTAATTTCCATGCTTTTTAGAAAAACAATCAACGGTTCCGGGTTTGCAATTCCTGTCACCAGAGTAACTTCCCTATTTTTTAAATCATTGAGCAATAATCCTGTTTTTTTACCTTTTAAAACCGTGTCATATTCCAAGGTGCAGAATAATATCTTCTGATTTTTTAGAGGGTTCAGTTCACTTATAATTTTCCTTTGCCTCTCCAGGTCAAGGTCTGGAGGGCATTTTGTCACTACAATAAGATCTGCCCGTTTTGACGAGCTTTTACTGTCCCTTAAATTGCCGGTAGGCAAATACCAGTCTTTGGTATACAATTGCCCATATGCTGTTAATAATATTGAAAATGCCGACTTAACTTTTCTGTGCTGATACGCATCATCTAAAAGTATCAAATTCGGATGCATTGAGGCTTCAAGCTGTTTAATCCCCCTGGTTCTATCTGCATCCACTGCTAAAGTAACTCCAGGAAACTTGGAATATATCTGCAAGGGTTCATCTCCAATTTCTTCAGCCCTGCTGGTTGGTTCCGCCAAAACAAAGCCTTTGGTTTTTCTTTTGTATCCCCTGCTCAAAACGGCAGGTTTTGAAGCGGCAGACAAATGATCTAAAATCCATTCTATCATTGGTGTCTTGCCAGTGCCCCCAACACTTAGGTTTCCCACGCATACTGTTGGGGTTTTAAATGTAGTGGAAGGTAAAAGATCATAATCATATAAAACATTCCTAAAATATACCACCAGGGCATAGATCAAGGAAAAAGGGAAAGCTATTATTCTTAGCAGTTGCATAGGAACGAAAATATAATATTTTATCTTTGATGCACTCACTTGACTATAAAACATACTATTAAATTATCAAAAATGAAGGTTAAAGATGTTGCCGGAATACTGGAAGAATTGGCCCCTTTGGATTACGCAGAGGATTTTGACAATGTTGGGCTTCTGGTAGGCAATCCTGATATGAATGTTACAAATATCCTTGTCACCCTTGATTCTATCGAAAGCGTAATAGATGAAGCTATAAAGAAGTCATGCAATCTGGTCATCAGTTTTCACCCCATAGTATTTAAAGGTATTAAGACGCTTACAGGATCTGATTATATACAACGTGCGGTTATAAAAGCTGTACAAAATAATATTTCCATTTATTGCCTTCATACTGCTTTAGACAATGCAATTGAAGGTGTAAATGCCAAAATTTGCGAAGTTTTGGAGGTTAAAAATACCAGGATTTTAATCCCGCAAAAGGGAACCATAAAAAAATTAACCACTTATATACCGGGAACCCATTCAAAAATACTAATGGATGAGCTTTTTAAGGCCGGCGCAGGAAGTATTGGGAATTATAGTGAATGCAGCTTTACAATAGATGGTACAGGTAGCTATAAAGCAGGGAGCAAAGCCAATC
>JAHEBI010000113.1 GCA_024642325.1 Eudoraea sp.
CTGATGATCAAGATCTTCCAGAATAAAAAGCTAATCGAAACTGAAGAGCCGCAGGCTGCCGCCATCCCCAATGCAGTAATGGGCAATGATAGCTTGATTAAATTTTACCCCAAAACAAATGTCCCTAAAATGTGAGACTTCTTTTTTTAGGAATATTTCGTGAAATACCATAAAAAAAACACCCCTTTTATTCGGAGTGTTTTTTCTATGGTGATTATAAATTAATTTAAATAAAAAGCTATAAAATATTAAAAATCAAGCAATTGTAATTTTATCATCTAAATATACATCTTGAATGGCATTTAAAAGTTCAACGCCCTCAGCCATAGGTTTTTGAAATGCTTTTCGTCCTGAGATTAACCCCATACCACCTGCGCGTTTGTTAATAACGGCAGTTTTTACGGCCTGGGCTAAGTCATTATCTCCTGAAGATCCTCCCGAGTTAATTAAGCCGGCTCTTCCCATAAGACAATTCATTACCTGGTATCGCGTAAGATCTATGGGATGATCTGTAGTTAATTCTGAATACACTTTCTCGTGTGTTTTGGCAAAATTTATCGCTTTAAAACCTCCGTTATTTTCTGCCTGCTTCTGTTTTACTATATCTGCCTGAATGGTAGAAGCTAAATGATTGGCCTGTCCGGTTACATCAGCAGATACATGATAATCTATTCCATCTTTCTTAAATGCAGGATTTCGAAGGTATGCCCATAAGACCGTTACCATCCCTAGTTCATGAGCATATTCAAAAGCTTCAGTAACCTCCTGTATTTGTCTGGTACTCTCTTCTGAACCGTAATATATTGTTGCCCCGACAGCCACACACCCCATCTCAAAAGCCTGATTCACACTGGCAAACATTATCTGATCAAACTTATTGGGATACGTCAGCAATTCATTATGGTTCAATTTGAGGAGAAATGGAATCTTGTGTGCATATTTTCTTGACACAGAACCAAGGACACCCAAAGTAGATGCAACTGCGTTACAACCGCCTTCTATGGCAAGTTCAACAATCTTACCGGGATCGAAATATATGGGATTTGGCGCAAATGATGCGCCTGCTGTATGCTCAATCCCCTGATCGACCGGTAGAATGGACACGTATCCCGTACCGCCCATACGTCCGTTATTAAAAAGGGTCTGCATATTGCGAAGTACGACAGGGTTTCTGTCTGAAGAAATCATTACGCGATCCACAAAGTCAGGACCGGGTAAATGTAACTGTTCTTTTTTTACCGTTTTACACTTGTGATCTAACAGGTAAGTGGCTTCTTTGCCTAAAATTTTCTCTATATTAAATGACATAGTATGACTGTTTTTATTCCACTTATAAAGATACGTCGATAAAGCCACTTAAAAGCTCAATTTTAAAGGTTTTTTCGGAAAATCTTACTCGGTTTATCGTCATAATTTAGTACCTTAACGTAGCTTTTTATTTTGTGGTTTTGAATTGAAAAATTAATAAAAAATATAGCATGGCAAACATAAAAAAGATCAAAGGGACTATCGGTATTTTAACAGGTGGCGGAGACGTACCCGGACTTAACCCGGCAATCAGAGCTGTAACTTTCAGGGCAATTCGTGAGGGATATAGAGTGATTGGATTTAGAAGAGGATGGGGAGGATTAATAGACATTGTAAGAAACAGTAAACACGACAACCGCAATAACTTTACAGAACTCTCGCAGGTAGTGGTGAACAAAGCGGCAAGAACCGGCGGAACTTTCCTGCACACCTCACGGACAAGGGCTAGTCATGTGTCAAAGCTAATTATTCCCGAACATTTACGCGATACATATGACAAGGAGATCAATGATCTTACTCCTGAGGTTATCAAAAATCTCGATTGGTTGGGAGTAGACTATTTAATTGCCATTGGAGGAGATGATACACTGAGTTACGCAGTCCATCTTTTTAAACAGGGAGTTAAAGTTATGGCCATTCCAAAAACCATGGATAATGATGTGCCCGGAACGGATTATTGTATTGGTTTCAGCACATGTGTTACCAGAACCATTAGTCTTACAAACAGTCTTCGGACGGCAGCAGGGTCACACGAACGCTTTCTTGTATTGGAAGTATTTGGACGTTATGCCGGGTTTACAGCTATGTTGCCTACCTTGGCAGGTGCAGCCAATAGATGCCTTATACCTGAAGTGCCGTTCAATATAGAGTTACTTACAGAGTTACTTACAGAGGACAGGAATAGAAATCCGAGTAATTATTCTATTGTCCTGATTTCCGAAGGAGCAACTTTTGAAGGCGGTGAAATGAAATTTGAAGGAATGGAAAAAGATGCTTTTGGCCATGCTAAGTTGGGAGGTATTGGTGATGAGGTCTCTCTTGCGCTAAAAAAAACATCCCCAAAATATAATCATGGGAACATCGTAAATGTAATTAATCAAAAACTGGGATACCTGGTGCGCTGTGGTGATCCCGATTTTATAGATTCTGTGGTACCCACAGCCTATGGAAATCTTGCACTCGATTTATTGCTTAAAGGAATTTATGGCCGTATGGTGGTATTAAAAAACGGACGCTATGATCATGTGCCTATAGAAGTTGTTACGGAAACTAAAAAGTTTGTCAATGTAGATAAGTTCTATGATCGGGAAAAACTTCATCCATTTTATAAAAACTTTGAAATGCTGCCATTGTTTATAATGACCAATGATTAATAGCACCAGTTTTTTTTCAATTGAAACGCTTGGATAAAAGTTTAGTTACCAGTTAGCTCATTGAACGTAACTTTTTCAGGGCGATTTGTTATTTTATTCGAGAAAAACATTGGGTTCAATTAAATGATCCAATTTTTTACAGATTTTGAAAGACTCAAGACTTCCGTAAATTGGGGTGTTTTGCGATAAAAATTAGAAATTTTCCAACTATAACGTTTTAGGAACAAGCCAGTGTTAAAATAAGGGTTTGTCAAATTCTTTTTCTCCTATAAGTTTAGTAATTTTGCAGTTCGAAATTTTTAAATGAATTCAGAAATCAAAAAAATTGCGGTCTTTACTTCGGGAGGTGATTCTCCGGGTATGAACGCAGCCATAAGATCAGTTGCCCGTACTTGTGCATATTTTAAGAAAGATTGCATAGGCATCTACAGGGGATATGAAGGCATGATAGAGGGAGATTTTATCCCATTGAACGCCCGTAGTGTGAATAACATTATTAATAAGGGAGGAACCATGCTTAAATCTGCCCGATGCGACGAATTTAGAACGCAGGAGGGACGTAAAAAAGCTTATGATCAGTTAGTTTCCAACGACATCGATGCATTTGTGGTTATTGGTGGTGATGGTAGCTTCACAGGTGCCCTTGCTTTTTATGAAGAATACAAAATGCCTTTTATTGGTATTCCGGGGACTATTGATAATGATATTTTTGGAACAAATTACACCCTTGGTTTTGATACCGCATTGAATACTGTTGTAGAGGCAATAGATAAGATCAGGGATACTGCCAGTTCGCATCACCGTCTTTTCTTTGTTGAAGTTATGGGAAGAGATGTAGGTCATATAGCCTTGAATTCGGGGGTAGGCGCAGGTGCAGAAGAGATACTTATTCCCGAAGAGAATTTGGGGCTGGATCGACTTCTGGATTCTTTAAAACGAAGCAAGGCAAGGGGTAAATCTTCAAGTATTGTAGTTGTCGCCGAAGGGGATAGAACAACAGGAAAAAATGTTTATGAACTGAAAGAATATGTGGAGAAGAACCTTCCAATATACGATGTCCGGGTATGTGTTCTGGGTCATATGCAGCGTGGCGGGGCTCCGTCCTGCTTTGACAGGGTACTGGCTAGTAGAATGGGAGTGAAGTCTGTTGAAGCCCTGCTGGAGGGTAAAACAAATCTTATGGCCGGTATTATTGACAATCAAATTACATTTACCCTGGTAAGTGAAGCCATAAAAGGAAAGTCAAAAATTGATAAGGAACTCATCAGGGTTTCTGATATCATGACTATATAGTTTTAATCTTAAACAATAAAAAATGTCAACATTAAAAATTGGAATTAACGGATTTGGAAGAATTGGTAGACTTGTTTTCAGAGAATCTGTAAAACGAAATAATATAGAGGTCGTAGCCATCAACGATTTGTTGGATGTGGAACACCTTGCCTATTTGTTGGAATATGATTCGGTACATGGCCGGTTCGACGGTACTGTTTCAGTAAAAGACGGCAATTTGATAGTTAATGGAAAAACCATCAGAATTACCGGGGAAAGGGATCCTAAAGTATTAAAATGGGATGAGGCAGGAGCAGAATATGTTGCCGAATGTACAGGGATATTTACTACATTGGAAACTGCTCAATACCACATTGACGGAGGAGCCAAAAAAGTAGTTATTTCTGCACCATCAAAAGATGCGCCAATGTTTGTTATGGGGGTAAATCACAAAGAACTGAAAGCTTCAGACAAAATAGTTTCTAATGCATCCTGTACCACCAATTGCCTGGCTCCCTTAGCCAAAGTGTTGAACGATAATTATGGAATAGCCGAGGCCTTAATGACTACTGTACACGCCACTACGGCTACTCAGTTTACGGTTGATGGTCCGTCAAGAAAAGATTACAGAGGAGGCAGAAGTGCTTTGCTGAACATTATTCCTGCTTCAACAGGAGCTGCCAAAGCAGTAACTAAGGTTATACCTGCTTTGGAAGGAAAACTTACCGGGATGGCATTTAGGGTGCCAACGGCAGATGTTTCTGTTGTTGACTTAACAGTGCGTCTGGAAAAGGAAACTTCTTATGAAGAGATTAAAAAAGCTTTTAAAGCGGCTTCAGAAGGAGAATTGAAAGGTATTTTAGGGTATACTGAAGAGGCAGTGGTTTCACAGGATTTTATTGGTGATGCACGAACCAGTATTTTTGATGCAGGAGCCGGAATTGAGCTGAATTCCCGATTTTTCAAAGTTATTTCCTGGTATGATAATGAGGCTGGTTATTCTAATAAACTCTTAGATCTGGCCCAATATATGTCTACATTGTAATTAATTGATTTTTATAAGTAAGAATCCTCAGAGAAAGCAAAACTTTTGCTTAATTTGAGGATTCTTTTTTAATGCCTGAATTATGATTTTAATTGTTGATAGCGGAGCTACAAAGTCGGATTGGATTGCCTTAGACGATAAAGGCAAAGAATTATTTATGACTCAGACTCTGGGTTTAAGCCCTGAAGTCCTGACAAGAGAAGTCATCGAAGACAGGCTGGCCAATAATTTTGAGCTGTCTAAAAACAAGGATAAAGTTACCAGTCTCTATTTCTATGGTGCCGGTTGCGGGACCGATAGGATGAAAAATTTTCTAAAGGGTATATTTAAAACTTTTTTTCCCAATGCCAAGGCAGAGGTTAAGGAAGATACCTATGCGGCCATCTATTCAACAACAAAAATTGGACATCAGGGTATTGTCTGTATTTTAGGTACGGGATCAAATTGCAGCTATTACGACGGTCATCAATTGTTTCAAAAGGTAATCTCTCTGGGGTACATCCCTATGGATGATGGAAGTGGGAATTTCTTTGGCAGGAAATTAATCCGGGATTACTATTTTCATAAAATGCCTCAGGCACTGGGAATTAAATTTGATAAGGAATATGATCTTGATCCCGATGTTATCAAAGAAAACCTTTACAAACAGCCCAATCCGAATACCTACCTGGCCACATTTGCCAGATTTCTTATTGAGAATAAGGATCATCCTTATTGCAAGGGTGTTATAGACAAAGGCCTTCAGCAATTTGTAAATAATTACATCATGCAGTTTGAATTGGCTACCAAGGTGCCCATTCATTTTGTGGGGAGTATTGCATATTTCCTTAAAGAGGAATTAATAGCAGTACTTGAAAGAAATGACCTGATAGTTGGGGTAATCCGGCAAAGGCCAATTGAAGGCCTGGTTGAATTCCACAAGGATACTATCTGACGGCGATCATAGAAATCTCCACATTTACATATTTAGGGAGATTGGAGACCTCAACCGTCTCTCTGGCAGGAGCCGTTTCGGCATTGAAAAACGAGCCGTAAACTTCATTAATATCGGAAAAGCATTTCATATCCTTAACAAAAATGGAGGCTTTAACGACCTGCTCAAAAGACATTTCGGCGGCTTCCAGAATGGCCTTTAAATTTTCCATGCACTGAAGCGTTTCCTTTTTAATATCGCCTTCAATTAAATTGCCACTTAAAGGATCCATCGGAATTTGTCCGGAAATATATAATGTGTTATTGCTTAAAACTGCCTGGTTATAAGGGCCTATTGGGGCCGGGGCATTAGAGGTGTTTATTATTTTTTTCATGATTCTGAATTTACCTTTAGCAAGTTAAACTATTCAAGAAAAATCATCAGCATATAGAGGGGGTCTATTTTTTATTGCTGATATTACCTTGGAGGAGGCTGACTTCTATTTTCCCATTTTAGATCCTTGAGAATAGAACTTTTAATTCCTATGAAAAAGTACCATCGTTCATAAGCCCCAAATGGGGTCCAGTCAAAATTCAATTTAAAACTTTTTAGGTCGCGCCTGAACCTGAGCTGGGTAACGGTAAACCCCTGTCGTACAAAATCATAACCCGAAGATACGCCAACTTCCCATCCCGGTGACAGGGTAATATTTCCTGAAAACATGAGTGAATTATTGGAAATTTCATTTTGCCTGTTGGTATTGCTATACGTCACGGCATATTGCAGGCGAAGGTCCCATTCTATTTTATTCTGATATATGGGGTTCTCCTTATCAGTTTCATCTCTCTCATCAAATCTGCTTTCATCAAAATTATTTGCTTTGCCAAAAAGATCATCGGTCCTGCCCCCACTGGCCGCAACATACGCATCACCTTCTGTGGGATATTCTTTCTGGTCCTTAACGGGTTGAAAATCTTTACTGCTTATGGAGTAACTTAAGTTTCCCCTGGCTGAGGTAAGTCTGAACAAGCCCCCTCCATTATTAATGTTAAACGTATTTATGCGGGTGCCATTATTGTCAATGGCATAAGGATCCAGATTGGCACCAAAGTTTATGGACATTTTGTTATTGAGAATATTGGTACCCCCTGTTAAGCTTAACGGACTTAAATTCAACGAATCGGCCTGAAAATTATAACCTGTAGACAAATTAAAGCTATTTAGCAGCATAATTTTTTTCGGATCTACGGCAGTGGAATCCTTGTCTTTTACCTTGGCTTCAAGGGTATTGGCAAGAGAAAAGCTTAAGGCACTGGATTTCCCGCTTCTTGGGGCTCCATAAAGCGTATTTTGAAAGCGGGAATACTCTATTGTGTCCCCGTTAATCCCGTTTATATATTCGTCATAATATTGTTCAAAAGAAGGTGCCCATCCATAACTTACAGAGGGTCTCATTATA
>JAHEBI010000114.1:0-2284 GCA_024642325.1 Eudoraea sp.
GCATATGCCTTGCATAATTCCATGATTGAAGGAATGAAATTAATTTTTCAGGAAGGGAATCCGGCTGGCATAAAATCCGTTTTTGAAGTACAGGGAATTTGCAATGCTGCAGTGCGTTTGCCATTGGTAGAGGCATCTCCGGAACTTAAAGGTCAAATCAGTCAATTTGTAAAGACTTTTTTAAAAATTAAAGCTTAGGAATTACATATGATTTATTTACAGGAATGGAATTTGGCATCCTGATTTTATAATTGAAAAAGCTAAAATTGGGTTAAAACTTCATTAAAAAACCTTTTTAAAAGCCTTTAAGGCACTAACTTAGATCTTAATTAATGTTTTTTATTCCACCAATTATACCTAATTTTGCAAAATGTTTTTTAGAACCAAATATCTTTTAGTATTACTTGTAGTGATGCTTGCCTTAAATTCCTGTGGCGAGTACCAGAAGGTATTAAAAGCACCTGACACGAAGGCAAAGTATGAACTTGCCGAAAAGCTTTATCTAGAGGGAGATTACAAAAGAGCCAATCGTCTCTTGGAACAAATTGCGCCAAGCTATGTAGGGAAGCCTCAGGGAGAGCGGGTAATGTTCTTTTTTGCCAACAGTTATTTTGAAATTGAAGATTACAATTTTGCCGGGTATCAGTTTGAACGATTTTTGAAGTCATATCCAAAAAGTGAAAAGGCATCGGAAGCATCCTTTCTGGGTGCGAAAAGTTATTACTTACTTTCACCAAGGTATTCTGTAGATCAAACGGATACGGACAAGGCGTTAACCAAATTGCAGTTATTTATTAATCTTTATCCCGAATCTGAGTTCTTTCCCGAGGCAAATATTATGGCAAAGGAATTAACTACAAAGAAAGAACGTAAAGCTTTTGAAGTTGCCAAACAATTTACTAGACTAGGAAAGTCATATATTTTGGATTACAGTATTTCTGCAGTGGCATCCATAGATAATTTTATTTCGGATCATCCAGGCTCCATTTTTCGTGAGGAGGCCCTTTATCTTAAAATTCAGGCGACAACGAATTTGGCTTTGAATAGTACCGATGACCGGAAGAAAGAACGTCTCGATGATGCTAAAAAGGCTTATAATGCTTTGTTCAGGTACTTTCCAGAGACTATATTTGCAGAAGATGCCAATGATTTGATTAAAAAAGTAGATGAACAATTAAACGATTATTCCCAACAAGAAAACCTTTCAAAATGAACATGAACGATTTGAAGAATTCCAAAGCCCCTGTTTCAACTGTTACCATCAACAGAAATGAGTTTGATGAAAAGACGGGTAATATTTATGAGGCCATTTCCATAACAGCCAAAAGAGCAATGCAGATTAATTCTGAAATTAAAAAGGAACTTTTGGAAAAACTTGAAGAGTTTGCTACTTATAGTGACAGCCTGGAAGAGGTATTTGAAAATAAAGAGCAAATTGAAGTTTCAAAATTTTATGAAAAACTTCCCAAGCCTCATGCACTAGCTGTAATGGAATGGTTGGAAGATAAAATTTACTATAGGAACACAGAGAAAGACGAACAGTAATATGTTAGGTGGCAAGAAAATCCTTTTAGGTATTACCGGGGGTATTGCTGCTTACAAAACTACTTTTCTTACTAGATTGTTAATAAAAGCTGGCGCTGAAGTTAAGGTTATCTTAACCGAAAGCGCCCTTGCGTTTGTTACCCCCCTTACCTTAGCTACATTATCTAAAAATCCCGTACTCACAAGTTTCATAAAGGAAGAGGAAGGAAGTGTAGATTGGAACAACCATGTTGACCTGGCCTTATGGGCAGATATAATGTTGATTGCTCCTGCCACAGCCAATACCTTGAGTAAAATGGCAAGCGGCACCTGCGATAATTTACTGCTGGCTGCCTACCTCTCAGCCAAATGCCCTGTATTCTTTGCGCCAGCAATGGATCTTGATATGTATAGGCACCCAACAACAAAAGAAACCTTTAAAAAGCTGCAGACTTTTGGTAACCTTATGATTCCATCTGGAAAAGGGGAATTAGCCAGCGGATTATATGGTGAAGGGCGCATGGCAGAACCGGAAGATATTTTGGAGTTTATTCAGGATTACTTTTCGGGTAAGCAGCCTTTAAAAGGAAAAAAAATTTTAATTACGGCAGGGCCCACGTATGAAGCCATAGACCCAGTTCGCTTTGTAGGTAATCATTCTTCAGGTCTGATGGGATTCGAATTGGCAAGGGCAGCTGCAGAACTTGGAGGAAAAGTAGTACTGGTATCAGGACCTTCCTGTTTGATATTGGAAAACCCG
>JAHEBI010000114.1:2294-7359 GCA_024642325.1 Eudoraea sp.
TATCTGCTGAGGAAATGTATAAAGCCGTTCATAAGTATTACAAAGAATGCGATATTGCTATTTGTGCGGCAGCTGTCTCCGACTTCAGGCCAAGCCGGGTATCTGAGCAAAAAATAAAAAAAGACTCCGAAACCCTACAAATTGAATTTGTTAAAAATAAAGACATTCTCTTGTCAATGGGGGATATAAAGAAAGATCAATATTTGGTGGGCTTTGCCCTGGAGACTGAAAATGAGCTGGAGAATGCAAAAAAGAAGTTAAGGAAAAAGAATTTAGATGCCATTGTTCTGAATTCACTAAATGACAAAGAAGCAGGGTTTGGAAAATCAACAAACAAAATAACTTTTATAGATAAGAATTTAGAGATAAAAACGTTTGAAGTTAAGAATAAGGCTGAAGTAGCCTTGGACATATTAAACGAAATCATCAGTAGGGGCCATGCGTAATTTTATCATTTTCCTATTTAGCCTTTTTTTTGCTCATGCCATAGGTGCCCAGGAGCTTAATTGCACTGTGACAGTTAACGCAGATCAGGTCAATCAGACAAATCGGCAAATATTTCAAACTTTAGAACGGGCATTGAATGATTTTGTGAATAAAAGCCAATGGACAAAAAGGATTTACAACGAAAATGAACGGGTAAATGCAAGGATGTTCATTACGGTAACAGATTACGCATCCGACAGATTTAGCGCCAATATTCAGATTCAGTCCTCTCGACCTGTATTCAATACTTCTTATGAAAGTCCCATTTTTAATTATAAGGACAATCAGTTTAATTTTCAATATATAGAATTTCAACCTTTGGTGTATAACCCAAACGTATTTGATTCCAATTTGGTTGGAGTTATTTCCTATTATGTATATATAATTCTTGGACTGGATGCAGATACCTTTGCCTTAGAGGGAGGAACAGAGTTTTATAAGGAAGCACAGCAAATTGTAACCAATGCTCAGGGGAGTAATTATTCCGGCTGGAGCCAATCGGCTTCAGATAACAGAACCCGTTTTGTGTTGGTGGATAACCTCCTGTCCAATACCTTCAGAGAATATAGGATTGCCATGTATAATTATCATAGAAAGGGCCTGGATATTTTAGGGGATAACAATAGTACCGGCAAGCAAGTGATAGCAGGCTCAATGCGCCTGTTCGAGACCATGATCCAAAGAAGACCCAATGCCTTTTTGATTCAAACCTTTTTTGATGCTAAAGCGGAGGAAATACAAAACATCTTTTCAGATGGCCCTAAAGTAGATATTGTTGCCCTGAAGGAGACATTAAATAAAGTCGCCCCTTTCTATTCTGCAACCTGGGATGAAATAACCTATTAACCCCTTCTTTTTCATTCCAATAATAATTTATCTTTACAGATCATATCATATTCCTATTAGTTGTGCTGATAAATCTGTCTATTCAAAATTATGCATTAATTGATCATCTCAACGTATCCTTTACAGGTGGCTTTACTACTATTACTGGGGAAACGGGGGCTGGAAAATCTATTCTTTTAGGGGGACTTTCCCTTGTTTTGGGAAAGAGGGCGGACATGTCCTCTCTAAAAAATAAAGAAAACCGATGTGTAATTGAAGCTGTTTTTGATATTAAAAATTATCATTTAGAGGCTTTTTTTAATGCACATGATTTAGAGTATGACCCCAATACCATTATTCGGCGGGAAATTCACCCTAACGGTAAATCGAGGGCATTTGTCAATGACTCCCCCCTTACTCTTGATATATTAGCTCAACTTGGTAAACGCCTTATTGATATTCATTCACAGCACCAGACACTGCAGCTTACTGAACATGATTTTCAGTTAAAAATGATAGATGCATTTGCAGACAATACAAAGTTGCTGGCTAAGTATAAGACGAAACTCGATAATTATAAAATCACATTACAAGAATTTGATGAGCTCATCGAGTTTCAAAAAAATGCGAATAAGGAATATGATTATAACACTTTCCTGTTAAATGAGCTGGAGGCAATATTTCTTGAAGAAGGACTTCAGGAAAAACTGGAAGATCAATTCCAACAACTGAACAATGTTGAGACTGTCCTTGATAATTTATCCAGGGGAAGTCAGCTCTTACGGGATGAACAAGTTGGGATTGTAAATTTGCTCCGGGAACTTAAACTGATATCCACAAGACTATCGGGTATAGGAACTAATTTTTCGGATCTTAAGGAACGAATTGACTCTGTTTTTATTGAATTAACGGACATTGCCGATGAAATGGAAACTCTTCAGGAATCCGTTGAACCCGATCCCGCCAAGCTCGAGGAAGTTAATAATAAATTGCAGCTCTTGTACGACCTGGAAAGAAAGCATGATGTATCCAATATATCTCAATTGCTTGAAATAAAAGAAGTGCTTACCACCAAAGTTACCGCCACACAAAATCTTGAAGAAGAAATTGCAGCTAAAAGAAATTTACTTTTGGAGCTTAAGGATGAATTGGACCAGGAGGCCAATTTGTTGTCTGTTCGCCGCAAAACTGTAATTCCCGAAATAAAGGAAAAACTGGAACATTCCCTGCATTCCCTCGGATTGCCAAATGCGACGTTCAATATTGAAATTTTTCCAACAGAAGATTATAAAAGTAATGGAAGGGATACATTATCCTTTTTATTTTCGGCGAATAAAGGCTCAGATTATAATACCTTAAAAAAAGTGGCTTCAGGAGGAGAACTTTCCCGGATTATGCTTGTAATAAAATCCATTCTTGCCCGCTATGAGCAATTACCCACCCTTATGTTTGATGAGATAGACAGCGGGGTTTCCGGTGAAATATCAAATCGCATGGGTGATATTATGCTAAATATGAGCAGGTATATGCAAGTGTTCTCCATTACACATCTTCCTCAAATTGCTTCGAAAGGAGATCATCATTATAAAGTGTTTAAAACAGATATAGGTGATCATACTCAAACTCAGATGAAAGAATTGCTGGAGGATGAAAGGGTATTTGAATTGGCTGAAATGCTTGGTGGCAAGAGCCTGTCAGATTCAGCTCTTGCACACGCCAGGGAGCTTTTGAACTAAAAGCGCTCAATAGTCTTGAGTTTTATTTTTACCGAACTGAGCGTGTTTCAAATATAAGTTGAGAGGGGTTCAGTTTCTACTTTTTTAGATATCTTTGACTTCAAATTAATCCAAAAGACTTTAACATGGCATATAATTTATTAAAAGGAAAAAAAGGAATTATTTTTGGGGCCCTTGATGAAAATTCAATAGCTTGGAAGACTGCCGAAAGAGTACATGAAGAAGGAGGTACTTTCGTCCTTACCAATGCACCAATTGCAATGCGTATGGGTGAGATTAATAAACTGGCAGAGAAAACCGGATCACAAATTGTTCCTGCAGATGCCACTAGTGAAGATGACTTGAAAATGTTGGTTGCCAGGTCCATGGAAATTCTGGGAGGAAAACTGGATTTTGTTTTACATTCAATAGGGATGTCCGTAAATGTCCGTAAAGGGCGTTTATATACTGATGAAAAATATGATTTTACAGCTAAGGGATGGGACGTTTCTGCACTTTCATTTCATAAGGTTATGCAAAGTTTGTACAAGGCAGATGCCATGAATACATGGGGCAGTATAGTAGCTCTTACCTATATGGCTGCGCAACGCACATTTCCGGATTATAATGATATGGCGGATAACAAAGCTTATCTCGAATCTGTGGCCAGAAGTTTTGGTTACTTTTTTGGTAAGGAGAAAAAAGTTAGGGTAAATACCATTTCTCAATCTCCAACGCCAACAACTGCCGGTCAGGGTGTGAAGGGTTTTAACGCCTTCATTAATTATGCAGAAAAGATGTCACCCCTTGGCAATGCCACGGCTCAGGATTGTGCCGATTATACTGTGTCTCTCTTTTCAGATCTTACGAAAAAAGTTACGATGCAGAATTTATTTCATGATGGTGGTTTTTCAAATACAGGTGTAAGTCAGGAGGTAATTGAGCATTTTGCTAAATAGAAGCATTTAAAAAAAATAGGAAGGCCATCCCGGAAGAGGATGGCTTTTATATATGTGCCTTATTTGAAATATGGAACTTTCTTTTTCTTTAATTATTCCTGTATTTAACAGACCCGATGAAATTCGTGAACTGCTGGAGAGTCTATTGCATCAGTCCTATGGAAACCCCTATGAAATAGTAATTGTTGAGGATGGCTCTGTTACAACTTCAAAAGCCGTCGTTGAGAAGTTTACAGGCATGTTAAATATTACTTATTTGTTTAAAGTTAATACCGGGCCCGGTGATTCAAGAAATTACGGTATGCAGCATGCTAAAGGAAATTATTTTATAATACTTGATTCAGATTGTGTAATTCCTATAAATTACCTGGAAAAGATAGCTGCTTCCTTAAAAGATAAATATGTTGATTGTTTTGGCGGCCCTGATGCCGCCCATGAATCATTCTCAAACATCCAAAAAGCTATAAATTATGCTATGACTTCTATTTTTACCACCGGGGGTATCAGGGGAAATAGAAAAGCTGTCGATAAATTCCAACCCAGGAGCTTTAATATGGGAATTTCCCGGGAAGCTTTTGAAAAATCGGGCGGTTTTGGTGACATCCACCCGGGGGAAGACCCGGACCTAAGTATGCGACTATGGGAAAAAGGGTATAAAACTAAATTAATTCCGGAGGCTTTTGTCTACCATAAGCGTAGGATAAGTTTTAATAAATTCCTTTTGCAAGTTAAAAAGTTTGGTATGGTCCGTCCAATTCTTAACAAATGGCACCCAGGTTCTTCCAGAATAATCTACTGGTTTCCATCTCTTTTTTGCATAGGTCTTTTCATTTCCTTTGTGCTGGTTTTAACGGTGCCGGAAAGATATCTATGGCCCATTATACTTTACGTTGCGTATTTTGCGTTTATTTTTTTGGATGCCTTAATAAAGAATAAAAACCTTGCAGTGGCCTTTTTGGCTATCATTGCTGTACTGATGCAGTTTCTGGGTTATGGATATGGTTTTTTAAAATCGGTATTCTTCCTTAATTTTAGTAAAAGTAAACCTCAGGAACTTTTTCCGGAATTGTTTTTTAAGCA
>JAHEBI010000115.1 GCA_024642325.1 Eudoraea sp.
AGATATATCTGGCATCCTCCGGCGTAATAGTGCCTAAATTCAGTCCCGGATCCAGAAAAGCCCGGCCGGAACGCACCAATCTGCTCCAAAGTGTCATAAATTGCCCTTCAATGGGCAGAAAAGGTTGTATGATCTCTTCGGCATACAAGGCCCAACCTTCTATGTTTACACTATTTGCGGCAAAAATGACCCGTGCCTGTGAGACCCCTCTTTCTACCATTGCCGTAAACTGCAATTCATGACCGGGACGACCTTCATGCGCGGTCAAAGGCCAGGAAGCGGCAAGATGCGTAAAATCATCAATCTTTAATGAGGTGCCATCTGAACCTCCTGTTGCCTTTAAAGGCAATACAAACTCACCATATTCGCCCGTATTCCCAATGAGTCGCGGAGGGCTCATAAATGGGGCAGGAGCTGCCGCACTTTCAGCCGGGGAAGCCAAACGTATGACCATATCCCTATCTGGCAAAGTTAATAATCCCCTGTCCCTGATAATGCTTTCAATTTTCTTGATCTGTTCCCTGTAAACTGTCAAAATATTTGCACTGTCCAGTTGCTCTTCTTTCATAGAACGAAGAACATCCCGGTAATCATCAGAAGGATAGTTGTTTTTTACTGCAATAATTTTGCCCAGTACCTGTAATTGGGTCTGCAGTTCTTTAAAAGAAACCATCGCTCTGCGTTGTAGTTCCTCTATGGGCATATCTACCCCATATTCCTTTAAATTAAACGAATAGATTGCAATGGGAAGTTTAAAGTCCGTCCGTGCATTAGGTAAGACTTCTTCCCGAATATAATTATGATAACTTTCCAATTGTGTAACCAATTTTTTATAATCTTTTTCAAACCCTTCAATTTCATATTTTTTAAACAGGCCTTCAATTTCTTTGATATACTCTACGCTGGTTTTCAGGTCACGATCTAATTCATCTTTAAATGGTGCTATTCTATCCCTGTTTTTATTCCACTCCCGCTCCATTTCTGCCCGGGCAAGGGTAGTCAGTGGCTCATAGCCCTTTTCGCTGCCCACATATTTTTTTAAACGGACCAGCGCATTAAGTCTGCGTTCCTGCGGAATCCGATCTTCCAATAAACTGCGAATTCCACTGTAGATCATGCTTGTAGCATTGTAATAGGGTAACAGATTAGTTTCCTCCAAATGAATTTCTTCTATATTGTTTTCCGCACTTTCTATCAATATCATCAGATCTTGCTTAACTAATTCGTTTTGAGTTTGCGCCAACCGGGATTTTAAATATTCGTTAACTTCGTTTAAATCCCTCAACGCTCTTTCATTAAATCCTTCCGATAAATCTGTGATCTGATCATCCAAACCATCTATTCCAAGTCTTGCAGCAGATTCCGGGCTGTTCTTTGCAATTACATCAAGTAGTTTTTCCGTATGGTTATTACTTTCTGCAATCCACTCAGGAGTATCCTGTCCATAGCCTACAGGGGTATTAATTATAAAAAAAAGAAGGAATATCTGAAGAAATAATTTAGGGCAGTCCTTTATGGTATATATCATTTGAATTGTGCTAATTATTGAATGTTTTCTGTTGGGTTTTTTCGCCATAAAAATTGAACTTCGATGGCCCTTAAATCATATATAAAGAGTAGTATTTAATATGGGTTAACGCTTCATAAATTTTATCGCTACGACTTAATTGGTTTTATGAACTTCCAATTCAATTTCTATCATGAACTCCGGTAAAGCCAATTCTTTTACTCCAAGCCACGAACCTGTGGGAAATTGTTTGGTGTAAATGGAGTTGCGATATCCGGAAAGTTCAAGGAATAAAGGCATATTGGTGGTAAAGATATTTTCAACAACTACATCATCGAAAGTGCAGTTAAAATGTTTTAAAATTTTGTCCAAATCTGCATAGCAATTTTTCATTTGCTGTTCTAAATCACCAACTGCGGTTGGATTTCCTTCATAATCCATACTAACAGCTCCCGAAATTTTAATGTCGTTTCCAATTTTTACCGCATGAGAATATCCATAAGCCTTTTCGGTTTCAGGCCGAAGAAGAAAATATTCCGGCTTTTCCTGATGAATTTCCGGGGTTGCAGGTGTTTCTTTAGGAATTTCCTGACAACTTTGAAGTGTATAGAAAATAATGGAAAGTGTAATTAAAGTTAAGGTTTGAACAAATTGCTTAAATGATTTTTTCATATGGTTTATTATTTTTACTAGCTGATTTTTGTTGGGTTTAGGTTTCCTATTTATGATTATGTGTGGCGTTAATATAAATAGGGTACAACTAATTCAGGCTTTTAATTACTTTAATAAGTTTTTGTTGCACCTCGGAGGCGAGTCCTCCCAAGGTCTCATTTTGAACCGTGCTCATTGATGCAATCGGATCAACAGCGGAAACTTCAATTTGCCCATTTTCGTGCTCCTCAACAATTATGTTGCAAGGAAGAAAAACTCCAATTTTATCTTCATTTTGCAGGGCCTTATGGGCAAAATGAGGATTGCAGGCCCCTAAAATCTTATATTTTTTAAAATCGACATCAATTTTATTTTTTAATGTCTCTTTGACGTCAATTGTAGTCAATACACCAAATCCTTCTTTTTTGAGCTCTGCAGTCACCAGTTCGACCGCTTCCTCAAAGTTTTTTCCTTTAACAAGGGTATTAAAATAATAGCTCATGATTTATTAAAATTTAGTATTGGATATTTCCTGAGATGACACCACATAGCAGGAAACACTTCCGAAATTTGTACAGCAGAAATATACTTAATTAAAACGAAATAACATATGAGAAGGGTCATTTGAGCTAATATTCTTCAGATTTAATATGGTAATACAAAAAAGGAAAAAAGATGGCCTAAAAGGCTTCCATTACCCCAAAATAAAACCCTTGATTCCCATCAACTCCCAGGGCGTAATCCAGGCGAATATTTATCTTTTTAGCTTTAGAAACCATGTATCGCAAACCTGCACCTGCACTGGGTAACCAGGTGCGTTCAAACTCTTCTTCGCCATTGTTTTCATTGCCCCAGATATTCCCTGTTCCCGCAAAAAATACCGCCCCCCATTTTCTGTAGAAACGCCATCTGTATTCTGCCTGCAATGCAATCATATGCCGACCTTTATATTTACCGGTTTCATATCCTCTAAGACTATTGCGCACACCGTAGTTTTGGTAACCGTCAAAAGGTACATCGCCAAATGCAAAACCACCGGAAAGATCAAAGGCCAGGATATTATTTTCTTTAAGGGAATAGAAATAGTTAAAGGAATAGTCTGTGTCTATATAGTCATTGTCGCTTCCAAGCCATCCTGCATTGAGTTTTGGACGAACACTGAAACTTAATCCTCTGGTGGGGTAATACGGGTAGTCTCTGTTATCAAAGGAAATATTAAGTCCTATACTGGAAACAAAATTATCCGTAATTCCATTTTGTTCAAAAAAATCTTTGGTGAACTCATTTTCTTCATCTGAGCCCTGATCAAATTTATAACTGGTTTTAGTTCCCAGATATAATAATCCCAAATAGAAATCTCCAATGACTTTCCGACTGTATTCGGCGGACATAAAATTTCTTATTTCGGAATAGACCAGACGAAGGTTGTTACCCTGTTCATCATAAAGAAAATCATTATTTACCTTCAAACTACCAATGCCAAATGATGCCCTGTTTTTATCTTCATTCCAAAAAAAGCGTCCAAATGGGGCAATTATATAACTGTTATTCGTGCTGTAAATGGCATAAAGAGAGACGAGAGATGGTGGGGATAATTCATCGTCTTTCCTGAGTTTAAAAAAATACATTCCAAGGCCCCCAAACCCTGTTCCCATAGTGGGATTATTGGTAATTAAAGGTACGGCCACGAAAGTTTTGGAGTTTTTATCGAATGCTGAATCAATAGAAATAGAATCCTGGCCAAATGAAGTGTATGAAAAAAACAAAATTAAACATGGGATAAGCAGATTTTTGAGAAAATATATGAATTTTTTAAAGTTCATTAGATTTTCATTTTGCCGGTATAAATTGTATAAAAACATTCAGCAATCCCCTGAAAGCAAAGGTACTGATTATATTTGTGGATTTATTCTTCAGGGATATCAATATCTTCATCCCAAATGTATTTTCCAAACCATTTCCAGTTATGCCATGTAGCAGCCAGCCTTTCTTTTGGTTTATTTATTCCATGCCCAAAGCCTTTGTAAATGACTAATTCCGTTTCTATTCCTCTATCCTTAAGCCCCTGGAACAATTCAAAGGCATTTGCAACAGGCACTCTTTTGTCTAATTCGCCATGTTGGATAAGCGTTGGTGTGGCTGCTTTATTTATGTTGGTCATAGGGGAAGTTTTTTCATATATTTTTTTATCACTCCAGGGTGTTCCCTTTAAATATTGCCTGGTAAATGGATGAATATCTGTATTTACGTAATAGGTCATCCAGTTTGAAATCCCGGCACCAACCGAAATTGCTTTGAATTTAGTAGAGTTTGTGGTTAGAAAGGCTGAAATGTACCCACCCTGGCTCCATCCCATGGAACCCACTCTATTACCATCTATGATGCCTTTGTCTTCCAGATAGGCAACACCGGATAGCACGTCCCATGCATCTCCAACCCCCAAATTCTTAACGTTTAAAGACCTGAAATCTTCCCCGTAACCCGCTGATCCCCTGTAATTAGGTCGCAATATCAGTGCACCTTTATTTAGCCATTGCACCATGGGGTAGACATATGAAGGAGTAGGGCCCGGGGTGGAAATTCCCGTGGGGCCTCCATGTATGATTACCAGCAGCGGATATTTTTTAGCAGGGTCATAATCCTGAGGTTTGTGCAGGATACCTTCAATAAGTGCACCATCTTTACTTTTCCAGGATATAACCTCACTTTTGGCCACAGACCAATTGAATAGTTGCTTGGAGGACTCGGTGATTTTTCTTGAATCTTTAGCAGGGTAATCGCTATGGTAGATTTCCGTAATATCATTGTCATTTGAAGCTGCATAAGCTATTTTGTTACCATCTTCTGAAAAGGAAAAGTTCCAGATTCTTTCGGAGTTGATGGGCAATATTTTTGCCTTGCCATTTTCCGGGTCTATTCTAAGAACCGGGCGTTGTGTTTTTTGCCAGGCGATTCCGAATATCCCGTTTTTTGTCCACTTCAATCCATTGATGTTCTCGTCAAAATCTGCGGCCAATTGTTTATTCCGGGAGCCGTCGGTGTTTATTCTGAACAGCTTATCATTTAAATAATAATTAGAGGTGCTGTCATTGAGGTTGGATTTATAAAGAATGGCATCTCCATCCGGAGACCAGTCTACCAGTCCGTCGTAGCTTAAATTATTTACCAGGACCTTATACGTTTTGGATTCTATGTCATAAATTGAAATATCTGCTTTGAAAAAGCTGTTTATTAAAGGGTCCGGCTGATGTTCAAATGCAATTTTCTTGCCATCCGGAGACCATTTGAAACTATTAACGGAGAATGTTACGCTATCCATTATTAACCGGGCTTCGAGTTCCTTGGTGTAAACAGTATCCTTTAGCTGGTCTGGCCTTGGCATATAGCTTAGTTGGGATGGTTTAAAATCTGCCAGCCAGATCTGATTTAAATTGTATTCCCCATCTTCTATCTCAAAACCTCCAAGTTTTTCCTTGCGTTTTTTTTGTTCTTCGGACTTGTCTTCAGACTGGAGAAAAGCAATTTTCCGGCCATCAGGGGACCATTCAAAATCATCGATATTATTTTCTGTTTGAGTAACCTGAAAAGATTCTCCTCCTGCCAATCGAATGGCCTGTATCTGCGTTTTTTCACCTCGTTTAGACAGAAATGCGATCCATTTGCCGTCTGGGGACCACTTCGGACCGGTACTGTTGCCTTTAAGGTTATTTGTTAGCTGAATTGGTTTATCCGCGTTCTTTGAGAGCCACAATTCCCTGTCGTACCTGTTTTCTTTCCAATCCACGGTTTGGGACTCAAAAACGATATGGTTGCCATCTGGCGAAATCACCGCATTATAAACTGATTGCAAAGAGATAATATCTTCAAAAGAAGGTGATTTGGTTGTCTGGGCATTTAAAAAAACCATGCAGAATGCGGTAGAAATAATCAGAAATGAATTTTTCATAATTTTAGGAGGATGTATTAACAAATTTTAAATGGTTAGCTGGAAAGAAATATTTTAGTCTAATGATCTCCAATCTTCCCAGGAAATTTCTCTTCCGGGATAGGCTACACTTTTGAAGGGCCAGTCTTTATCAATCCACTCTTTAACAGCATTGAAGAGAATAGCATCCAGTCCTTTATCCAGCATGCTTGTTCGTATCCACATGCTTATTCTGGCATCATATTCCCCTTTCGTTGTTGGATTGATATAAAGGCAGCCAATAACCTGATCCTCATCCGGCGAAACCACCGTATAGGCAAAAGAGTTTCTCATTTGAAATTCTTTCTGGTGCCATCCCAGATCTATTAAATCCTGCTCAAATGTCAATTCCTTGGCAGGCCAACCAGATTGTGGATACATTTTCTGCAAATGATCAATGCTGGTCATTACGGCATCATAGTCCTTAACCACATCATTAACGGTAAGCATCCGTATCCGGAAGTACTTGTTTTCCAGTGTATCCGGGATTTTAAAATCTGCAGGAACAAAGGGTGTGTTTTGTGAAGACATAGTAACTGAAAAAAGCAAGATTAAAGTGCAACTAGATAAGAAATGTTTTCTCTTCATCATTTTTTAGGCTGAATTTATTGATTTATTTTTCAAACGAACCTTTTTCAGCGAAACATTTTACTTAATTCGGAAATTATAAAAGGGTTAAATTAAAAAGGTGGCCTATAAGAGGGACCACCTTTGATTTTAATGCGCTATTGACTTTATTCTTGTGCTTCAACCTGCGCAGCAAGGCCATGAACGTCAAAATAGTCAGAGGACTGTACAATTTTACCATCGTCATTAACCGAGGAAAGGTTATAAAACTTAACGCCTATTTCTTTCCCGCTTTCTGTGTGTATGGCAGTCCATGTGCCGTATACACGCAATACGCCGGCGCTGTTATCTGCGCTTTGCCCTGGAAAGACGGAGCCAGACCAGAAACCATTAGCGGTTGAATCGGGCATAACTAAACCCTCCGCATATTTTATATTGTCAAAGTTATCATGATAGCTTTTAAGGGCTGCCAAAAGATCTTCCTTGCCTAACCACTGGTTGCCGTTATAATGTGGAGGGCTCCATTTCATATCATCGGCAAGCATTGAACTTAACGCATCAATATCCTCGTCGCAATGTGCCTGGAAAAAAGCGCGAACCACGGCCACTTTTTTATCATAGTCCGAAGAATCGGGAGCTTCAGTTACTTCGGTGGCCATCGC
>JAHEBI010000116.1 GCA_024642325.1 Eudoraea sp.
GAGAAGATAGACATTCCTTCCCCTAAACGCTGAGCGAAGGCTCCTGTAAGACCCGGGCCGTTAACTGCCCCGAAATCTGCTGTAGTACCTTCTAAACCTTTAACCTTATTGTCGTTATAGGAGATATTAAAGGCTGCGGAAAAAGTTAGCTTTTCATTTTGAATGAAATCATAGGCTAAGGCTAATTCTACCCCTTTGTTTATTAACTTGCCATTTGTAAGGTTCTTAAAGACAAATGGATCAAAAGCCGGAGCGGCAGCTGCTTGTCTGAACAAGAGATCTGTAGTCTCCTTTTGATAAAAGTCAAGAGACCCGGTAAAACGATCGAGACCGAAACCAAAATCAAGTCCAATATTATAGTCCAGGGTTTCTTCCCATTTAAGATCCGGATTTTGTACTGCAACGGTTTCAAGTCCAGGCCTGTTTACACTACCATCGTCATTAATGTTTGGTGCAGCAAAACGCTGTCTTTTAATAAACTGGGCATAGGACAAACCATCCTGGTTACCTGTAATACCTGCACTTAATCTCAGTTTTAAAGTAGAGAAGGACTCACCAATAAAATCTTCTTCGTTTATCTTCCAGGCAAAAGCCCCGGATGGGAAATAACCGTATTGGTTGTCCGGCGCAAATTTGGATGAGCCATCTGCCCTAAAAGTTGCCGTAAACAAATATTTATTATGTAAACTGAAATTTGCCCTTACGAAGTAAGATTGTAATTCATCTGTATTATCAAATGTATCGGCCCAGGCAGAAACATATTTTCTAGTTGTAACGTCATTAAGAACTCCTGTATCACTAAATGGATTCAAGCTGTTCACAAAACTACCGTTAGCATCGTATCCAAATTGCTGGTAAGCACCTTGAATGGATCCTTGTCCACTTCTGATAGTTTCTTTCAGGTCGGATCCCATTTGATCCAGGTTAGAAGTAAATGACCCCCAACCTTGGGAATTGAATCCTTTTCTTTGGAAATCCTGATAGGTAAAACCTACAATAGCATCTAAAGAGGAATTAGTCCAATCTCTTTTCCAATTAAGAGTTGCTTCAAGTAATTTACTTGTCGCTTCCAATTCATTGTACGAAGACTGTCCGTTATCACTCACCCTGTTCTGATTTGTAACTCTGGGTGAAATAGTTGCAGCAGCAGCAGCGAAAGAGTCGTCATAACCTACAGTTACTTTAGCTCTTAATTCATTGTTATCATTATCAATAATGTCATAGGAAGCAGCTAAATTAACTAAAGACCTGTCCGTATTGGTTTTCTGTCGGAAATAAGCCAAAAGGTTGGCAGGGTTTAACAGGTTACCCGCAATAACGAACTCCGGATTAGCCGGCCATGTTGGGTTTGCGGAATATGTTGCTCCAATTATGTTACCACTGGCACCGGTTCCACCACTAATTTGTGGAGCCAAATCATTAACGCGAGCAATAGAGGCCTGCAAATCAAATTTTAGTCTGTCATCAAGAAAACGTTGACTGAAATTAACCCGACCCGTAATTCTTTCCTGAGAAGACTTTTCAATAACTCCAAACTGTTTCCCATAAGAAAAAGTAGCTCTTACATTACCGCTACCGTAATTATTGGAATATGACAAATTGGTAACGGGAGAAACCGCAGTTCTTAAAACTACTTTCTGCCAGTCTGTATTAGAGCCTGCATCGATATCATTCGCAATTTCTTGACCACGTATGGCAGCCGTTTGCGCTAGAAATGTTGGACCGTCAAACAGATCAAAATTCTCTCTTGGAGTTGAAATACTTACGGTCTGATCTACTTCCCAGACACCTCCCTGAGCAGATTTTCCGCTTTTTGTTGTTACAATTACTACCCCGTTAGCACCCCTTGACCCGTAAATGGCCGTCGCAGAGGCATCTTTTAATATAGAGATACTCTCAATATCAGCCGGGTTAATAAAGTTTAATGGGTTTCTCGAAGCATTTTCACCACCCGTTACATCACCCCCACCAGGCGTGGTAGATTCTGCTGACAACGGAATACCGTCTACAACAAAAAGAGGACTATTGTTGGAACGGATAGAGTTGGCACCCCTTATTCTTATTGATACTCCTGCTCCTGGTTCACCACTAGCCTGGGTTATCTGGACCCCGGCAGTTTTACCCTGGATCAACTGTTCAGGTGATGCAATTATACCACCATTAAAGTCTTCCGAATTAATTGCGGAGACAGCACCGGTAGCATCTTTAACTGTAGTAGTACCATAACCGATAATTACTACTTCATCCAAAGCTTGTGCATCTTCTTCCATAACTACATTAATAGTAGTTCTTCCATTTAATGCAACTTCTTGGGTACTGTAACCAACATAACTAATAACCAGTGTAGCATCGCTATCCACATTGCTAATAGTGTAGTTACCATCAAAGTCTGTTTGTGTACCATTGGTAGTTCCTTTTACCACAACACTAGCCCCCGGGAGAGGACCATTCGCATCAGTTACTGTACCTGATACTTCTTGTGCTTTTGCAAGTCCGAAGCTTAAAATAGCTCCAACCAATAAAAAGCCTTTTAGTAGCGTAATCTTCATAAAAAGTTAATTTTGAGTTTAGTTAATTTTAGTACCAAAGGTTAAACCTATGTAAAAAATATGTTAAAGCCTTTCTCTTATTAGTGCTTTTTAACAACGAAAACGGTTTCGTGTTAATAACTTTCACTAAATAAGGTTATGACAATAAAGAATTGGCAAAATTCTTTTATCCTAATATTTTAGGTTCATTCTTTGTTAAAAACGAAACAAATATAACATTTTTTTCATACTACAAGTTTAAATAGATACTTGTTTGCAAACTTTCGGGTAATTTTATATGTTAAAAAAAGGAATATATTTATAAGATGGCTAATTTTAATTACTTTAACATTTGATATATTTTTGATTCTTTTTGATTTGAAAAAAAAGATTACTCTTAAGCAAATTGCCCGGGAATTGGAAGTATCCATTTCAACAGTTTCCAAGGCACTAAAGAACAGTGCAGAAATAAGCAAAGACACAAAGGAAAAAATTCAGGCTTTTGCAAAACTTTATAATTATAAGCCCAATAATATTGCCATTAGCCTTAAAAACAGGCGCACAAAAAATATAGGAGTAATCATTCCCGATATAATACACCATTTTTTCACCACTGTTTTTAGAGGGATAGAGCAGTTTGCCGACGCAAACGGTTATAATGTTATCGCCTGTGTATCTGATGAATCTTTTGAAAAGGAAGTTATTAATATGGAATTATTGGCAAATGGTAGTATTGATGGTTTTATAATGGCCCTTTCTGCAGAAACACAAAAGAAAAATGATTTTAATCATTTAAAGGAAATTATTGATCAGGGAATGCCCTTGGTGCTTTTTGACAGGATCACAGATGAGATAATATGTGATAAGGTGATTATAAACGACTTTGAAGCCTCTTATATGGCAGTAAAAAAACTTATAGACAATGGCAGAAAACGAATAGCGCTGGTTACAACCGAAAGTTATTTGAATGTAAGTGAGAAAAGAGCTCAAGGATATTATCAGGCTTTGAAAGACCATAACCTGGAGGTGGATGAAAATTTAGTTTTGCGTTTGCCATTTCAATTCGAGGATGAAAAGAAAAGCGAAGCATTTTTTTCAGCCACTAAGATTGATGCGGCCTTATGCGTAAATGAAATATTTGCAGTCAGATCAATGAAAATTGCTCAGAATAATGGGTTAAAAATTCCGGAAGACATTGCCTTTATTGGTTTCACGGATGGCATACTTTCAAAGATGGCCACACCTGCACTTACATCAGTTGCCCAACATGGAGAGCTAATGGGGCAAATTGCTGCTAAAATGCTAATTGAGAAGATAGAAAGAGATGACGATATTGAAACAGAAGAAGAAACATACAGGACTGAGATCATCCAGGCAACGCTAATTGAACGAGAATCTACAATTAATTAATTTCACACATCAAAGGAAAAATGAAGAAAACCGGATTTATATTCGATTTAGACGGCGTAATTGTCGATACCGCAAAATACCATTATTTGGCCTGGAAGAATCTGGCAGATGAACTGGAAATAGATTTTACCGAAGAGGATAATGAAAAATTCAAAGGGGTTAGCCGTAAAAGATGTCTGGAGCTTTTATTGGAAATGGGGGGTATTTCTGTTTCAGGGGAACAGTTCGAAACCTGGTTGCAGGAAAAAAATGAGGATTATCTGAAATATATTTCCAATATGGACCAGAGTGAAATACTTCCTGATGTCACCAAAGTGCTGGAATATCTCAGAGAAAAGGAAATACCGATGGCACTTGGTTCTGCGAGTAAAAATGCAATTTCAATTTTGGAAAAGGTGGAGCTTATGCATTATTTTGATGCAATTGTTGATGGAAATCAGGTAACCAAAGCTAAACCGGATCCTGAAGTTTTTTTGATTGCGGCCAAAAAATTGGGTGTAAAACCTGTAAATTGTGTGGTTTTTGAAGATGCTTTAGCCGGGATTGAAGCCGCTAATATTGCAGGTATGGTAAGTGTTGGAATTGGAGACGTAAATATTCTGTCGGAAGCAGACCACGGGTTTAATAACTTTACCGAAATAGATCTGGGGTTTTTAAATGACCTTATATTATTATTGAAAAATAAAAATTAAGGTTTATTTCCACCAAATTATTCTTAATTGCCTATTTTAATTGACTCTTATATAAGGATTATAACGTAATACAATATGAATCAGGAATACATCAAAGCAGACGAATGGTCTATAATTGAAGAAGGTTTTAATAAAGGTAAAGTAAAATCTTCTGAAAGTCTCTTTAGCCTAGGGAATGGCGCTATTGGACAGCGCGCAAATTTTGAGGAGCAATACACTGGTCCCTCTTTCCAGGGGAGCTATATTGCCGGAGTATATTACCCGGATAAAACAAGAGTAGGCTGGTGGAAAAATGGTTATCCAGAGTATTTTGCCAAGGTATTAAATGCACCTAACTGGATTGGGATCAATATTTTTGTCGATGGGGAGTCCTTGGATCTTAATACCTGTACCAATGTAGATGGTTTCCGGAGAGAACTTAATATGAAGGAGGGTTGGTATAAAAGAAACTTCACGGCTACCTTGCCCAATGCTACTGAGGTTGATGTTGAAGTAGTTCGTTTTTTAAGTCTGGATATTGATGAAGTTGGGGCCATTAAGTATAGAATTACGGCGGTAAACAAAAATGCATCTATTCGATTTATTCCGTATTTGGACAACGGAATTACTAATGAAGACAGTAATTGGGCAGATAAATTCTGGAATGTCACCAATGTTATTTCGGAAGGCAGCCAGGCTTTTATAGAGGCACATACCATGAAAACTCATTTTGAGATTTGCAGTTTCATGGAATGCCGGTTAACTTCTAATGGAACTGAAGTAACTGCAGATGTTTCGGAAGAAGTTAAAGACTTATGGGTTGCTCATGAATATACATATGATGCTAAACAGGGTGAAGCTGTCACTTTTTATAAATATGGGGGATATACAGTTTCCAGAGATCACAAGCCTGATGAATTGGTAAGTGCGGCCAAAAAGGCTTTAAAATCTGCCACATCACTTGGGTTCGATAAATTGCTGGAAAAACAAATATCCGAATGGGCCAAAATCTGGGAAATGAGCGATATAGGTATTCAAGGTGATGTTAAAGCACAACAGGGTATCAGATTTAATATCTTTCATCTGAATCAGACTTATTTAGGTACTGATTCCAGGCTAAATATAGGACCCAAAGGGTTTACAGGTGAAAAGTATGGAGGAAGCACCTATTGGGATACCGAAGCCTATTGTATACCTTTTTATATGGCAACCAAAGATCACCTTGTGGCCAGGAATCTCCTGCAGTACAGGTATAATCATCTGGGAAAGGCAATTGAGAATGCTAAAAAACTGGGTTTTGTTAAGGGTGCAGCCCTATATCCAATGGTTACTATGAATGGTGAGGAATGCCATAATGAATGGGAGATTACTTTTGAGGAAATACACAGAAATGGAGCCATTGCATTCGCCATTTACAACTATTACCGTTTTACAGGGGACTATTCATATATTCCTGAAATGGGGCTCGAAGTACTGATTGGGATTTCTCGTTTCTGGGGGCAGAGAGCTACATTTTCCAAGAACAAGGATAAATATGTAATACTTGGTGTAACAGGACCCAATGAATACGAAAATAACGTCAACAATAACTGGTATACCAATTACCTGGCAAAATGGTGCATGGAATATACCCTTGAGCAACTTCAAAAAGTAAAAGAGGGATATAAAGAGGACTATACCAGGATAATCGGGCGAACTGCATTAACGAAAACCGAGACTGATAAATGGAAAGAGGTTTCAGAAAATATGTACTTTCCCTATTCCGAAGAATTGGAAATTTACCTGCAACAGGACGGATTTCTGGACAAAGAACTGATTACTGTTAAAGATTTGGATGTTTCACAACGGCCAATTAATCAAAAATGGAGCTGGGATAGGATATTGCGGTCACCCTACATAAAACAAGCCGATACCTTACAGGGGTTTTATTTATTTGAGGATCATTTCAGCATTGAAGAACTTGAGAGGCATTTTGATTTCTATGAACCTTTTACTGTTCATGAATCTTCACTATCTCCTTGTGTTCACAGCATTCAGGCGGCCAAATTAGGCAGGATGGAGCAGGCATACCAATTTTATTTGCGTACTTCAAGATTGGATTTGGATGATTATAACAAAGAGGTTGAAGAAGGTTTGCATATTACTTCCATGGCGGGAACATGGATGAGCATCGTAGAGGGTTTCGGAGGAATGAGAATGAAAGATGATAAACTGTCTTTTGCACCGAAAATTCCCAAACAATGGAAATCTTACTCATTTAAAGTAAATTTCAGAAACCGCATCATTAAAGTGAATGTCACAGAAAATCAGACTAGTTTTGATTATGACGGGACAGCAGAAATGACTATTCGGGTAAATGGCACAAGGGTCCTTTTAAATCCATCTCAGGAAACTATAGTAGCAAATACCCAATAGATCGGGCTGGAACATTTTTAACTTTATCGAATTATTTTATTCAGATGGTAATTGATAAGAAATTAACCTGTGATGAAAATTGGATGGTTAGTAAAATCTATAGTTTTAACTGGTATGCTCCTTTTGACATTATCTTTTTCATTCGCTCAAATAGATAGGGTTGAGCCTCCAAATTGGTGGTTAGGATTTAAGAATTCAAGGCTGCAACTAATGGTAAACGGCCACGGAATTGGCACTACTACTCCGGTGATTAACTACAAGGGGGTTTCTCTGGATTCCGTTCACAGGGCTGATAGTCCTAATTATTTATTC
>JAHEBI010000117.1 GCA_024642325.1 Eudoraea sp.
TAACACCAGCACGGAGTTTTCCTTCACATTCGCTGATACTTCTTCATTGTGGATTTTTTTTATTGCACGAGAAGCACCTTCAACCCCATAGGCAGAATCATACCATCCACTTAACAGGAAAACAGGTACCACAAAATCAGAGAAGTCTTTTTCCATATTTGCAAAATCCCACCATTCAGAAAGATCGGGATGAGCGAGCCAGTCGAAAAATTCAGGGGCGTAGGGCTTCAAAATTGGAATCGTATTCAGTGGTCTATGCTGATACCAGGTTTTGCGGTCACTAGTCGACCATTCATTTGCACCAATGTCGCCATCCCAGGTTCCTGATGTATCACCTGCCTTTTTGCGTTTGTCCGGAAAAATATAAGGAACAAACCAGTCCAGCCAGGTCATGGAAAATGCCCCACCGGAATAAAAAAAATGATGACTGTTTATAGGAGTCATTGCCGGGGCTGCCGCTACAAGATGAGGTGGCTTTTTAGACATGGCCTGCCACTGTACAATACCCGGGTAAGAACCTCCGTATGTTCCAACCTTACCATTACAAAGAGGATGGTTGGCCACCCATTCGATCACATCATATCCATCCTGTTTTTCATTCTTGTACGCTTCAAAATCCCCTTCACTTCTGTACCTTCCGCGCACATCTACGAGGAATACCAAATAACCCCTGTGCGCAGCTTTTCGGGGAAGTTCGGCATAGCTGTCATAGCGATCAATTCCGTATGGTGTGCGATAGACGATAGCAGGATACTTTCCAGTGTCTGACGGAGAATAAAGAATAGAGCCCAGATTTATACCATCATTAAGAGGTATCTGGATTTCTTTTCTTTCAATATTTAACACTTTCTGTGCATGAAGATTCAGGCCATCTCCCATAACAGCTAACGCTACAAGTAGTTTTAAAAAAGGCTGAATGAATTTGAATTTATTTCTAAAATATGGATGTTTTAGGAGAATGGATTTTACGGCAGTATTTGCAGTTATATTATTCATGAATTATATTAAGGTTAAGGCATAGTCGAGTTTTTGATACATTCAAGATAAAACTGCCTTGCTAACTCAATATCCTTAAGTACAATTTCTTTTTCCTGTTCATCCCTGTACCCCTCATGGTTCATTGCTGCTTTTTTTAGCCTTTCAATCCAGATTAAAAAATAGGATGCTGCTTCTTTTGAAATCACATATTTTCCGTCAACCTCAAAATAAATAGGGTTGGTACTCGCATATGGATAACTATCAAAAAGGTCTGGATCGGCCTTTTCACTCCATGCCCTTGCCAGCATCCAACCTGCTCCATCAGCGGTAAATTCACCTACAATATCTGCTGTTTTCTTAGCGCCCTTTAGTATATGCCTTTTTACAACCTTACCATTCCAGATAATATCTAAATAGTCAACTGCAACAGCACTTCTCACAAATGCACGGTATGATATTTTTTCACTTTTATTCTTCAGTTGAACAACTTCACCATACTCAACATCACCTGCTTTCAATCCTATTAGCGGGCCATTTGTAACATAACTATGCCCCGTTTTAATCTGCTTCACAATTTCTTTCTTATCAAATACTCCGTCATTCTTTATAAATATCCTATTTAGGCCAACAGGTCCCCGTAGGCTGGCATAATTTGCCATGGCATCCGTGCCCGCACCTGCGGGAATTCTCATCCCACAATTCAATAATTTATACCACACATCAGCTGAAGGTATATGGTCAGCAAAACCAATTAATTCATAATAATCAACGAGCCCTAGCGCCGCATTTAATGGTAAATCATTGGTAAGTTTTTCCGATTGTTCAGGATAAAGTTGTGAAGCCAGAAACGGATGAACATAACCCACAAGTGCATTTTGTGCCCTTGCCTGTTTGGCGATATTTACATTGTGTGGATAAAGACTTTGAAAGGCCGTTTCAGGGTATGCCGAATAACTGGGCACCAGAAAATGATCATCAAGGTTAAGCAGACCAAGATGGCCCCAAAAACTTGTATGGAATTCCTGCGAATGAAAGAGCAGCACGTCTTGGGTAGAAGCAGGATCCGATGACGGTGAAAAATAGGAAATATCCGGAATGCGTTGCTCTTTATTTACAATGAGGTTATATATAAAATTCAGGTTTTCAGCCCTGGCTTGTTGTACAAGTATTTCGGGCGTATTTCTATAATGGCCCGTATAATTCATGTGCACATGCAAATCACCACTCTTCCAATTCCCATATTCCAAGGGCATTTTCAGTTTGGAAAGCCCGATATTTATGGTATCTGATGACCCCTTCAGATTAACTATTCTTTGTTTACTTATCTCGTATTCAGGCCCGGAAGATGCGACAATATACAGGCTGTCATTCGGCGCATCAAGTGTAATCTTGCCCTGCGAATGAATATAATGGCTTTCAAATTTCTGCGTTGCGGGGTAAGATGAATCATCTGCATGAATCCAGCTTTCACGTGGTGAATAAAATTTACCTCTGCTGTCACAAATACTTACTCTTGCCGGTTGCCGGGAACCATTCTCATCAAGGGTAATAATTGTAAGCGGCGACACTGGGTTTTTATAAATCAATTTTGGGTTCTTTATCTGCTGCTCTTTACCATTGTATGGATCAATGGTCCAAAGTGTCATATTGCCTGTGCGATTTGATATAAAGGCTATCCTGGATCCATCAGGAGACCACCTGGCATTGGTGTTGTCATAATCCCCATAAGTAAGTGCTACGGGATATCCGCCCTTTGTTGGCAATAACCAAAGTTGATGCCAGTTTCTTCCCAGGTAGCTGCTATACACCATTCTTGTGCCATCGGGTGATATATCCGGTTTTGTTTTCCAGGAAGTTTCTTCCTGATGGATTATTTTTGGGATTGAGTCATTATTCGGTGAAAGGGAAACAATTGCTCCGGTGCCATGCGCGATCTCGCGATTTGAAATGAAAAATAATTCTTCTCCATCAGCAGACCAAAAGGGATTTATCGCGTGATCAAATTCGCTATAATAATAACGCTTTGCACTACTCTTTCTATCTGGTGTTATGCATTGATTTTTTTCCAAAACACCCATATTCATCTCAGCGGTATAAAGTAAAAAATGTCCGGTGTTCCTAGTGGAAACATAGGCTAGCTTTTTCCCATCGGGAGACCATCTTGGTTCCAAATTCACGCCATTATTTTTTGTCAATTCAGTTGATTGCTTTGTAAGAAGATCGAGGGACATGAGTTCCACTGATTGCCCATTGTAACGTGTGTAAACAACAGTTTTCCCATCAGGAGAACAATCTGGTTGAAAATCATACCCGGGACCATCAGTTAATTGAGAGGCCGTTTCAGTACCTAACTCCTGAATCCACAGACTCCCGGCCATAGCGTAAACAAGTGATTTTCCATCGCTGGTCCAGCATACCGAGGACGGCCCACTTGTCACTTGAGGTAAGTACAGCTCCCGGAAATAGTAATCATGTGGCAGGTCTATCTGATTTAAAACCGGGAAGCGTTGTGCTTCAGACTTAAAAGCAGAACAAATAATGAAAGCAAACGATAGTAAAACTCTCAATCTGAGAAAGCATGTAGAAAAAAAAGGTGATGATTTATGTGAAATTTTAACCGGCATGATTGGAAGGTTTTTGGTTTGCCTGCATGACTTTGTACCAGACATTCATGTCTTCCAGACCGGAACAAATATAACAATTATTGAATAGCCTCCCTCCAAATGAATATCCCAGGTTATAGAAGGCCTTATTAATACCAAAGGATTGGGATCTGCAAATAGTGTATACACACATGATGTTCATTTCAATCAGCAATAATTCTAATCTCTTGATCAATTGCTGCATGTATCCATTTCCGCGCGCTTGATTCAAGGTCGCACAATCAGTTAATTCAGCATTCTTTAATTTTTTATTTACCTCTGCAGATGCCGCACTGATTATTTCATCACCTTTAGAAATATAAATAAACACAGTACCCTTATTCATTGAATTTACAATGTGCTCAGGTTCTGAAAGCGGACTGGGATATAGCGGAAATACTTCAGTGTATAGTGCTGCCAAAAGCGAGGCGTCTTCTAAAGTTGCAATCTTTATTTCAACTTCCGTTTCTTCTGTTTTCACCACTGATGATAAAAGAATATCATCAAGTATTTTTTGTCCGTTTTCCCAGCTTGTACTCAGTGCACGATTGGGGGATAGATATTTTACCAGGAAATACATATCCTCTCCAGAAAAATAACCTGCTACAAAACCTTCACAGGTAAAACCGTTAGAAATAAAAAAACGAACATCCTTTTGTAATACTTTGGCTATCACCTTCTCTGTCCAAAGAGGTAAGCTTTGTTTGAGACAATGTATTATTTCTTCTGCAGCTCCTTCATATTCATCCAATCGGACCCGTTTATTAAACTGATCTTCGAAAATGGCTATTGAGCCACCATCTATTTTAATTTCTCTTCTCAAATTTCAATCTGAATTTATTTCACACCAATCGATAATGACACCAGCAAATAATTTAGCCGCTTCAATCATTTTATCTATTTCGATGTATTCATCAGGATAATGTGCTACGCGAGTTTCACCTGGTCCGATTACAAGTGTGGTTATTCCTCCCTGAGCACCTAAAATTCCCGCATCCGTGCCCCATGGCGAAGCTTCCACTACCATATCTTCATTATATAGTTGCTTATAGTTACTGCTGAGTGTAGAAACGAAAGGATGGTCGGTACTGACACTATTCGGTACCCATTGTGCACCAAAGAATTCTAATTTAGCTGGATGTGTTTTCAGCCATTCATCTGTTAAACAAACCCTTTCAATGCTTTCGGTTAGTTCCTTTTTCGCATTCTGGATACTTTCTTCAGGACCTACTCCCATTCGACCTTCAAGGATTACCAAATCAGGTACAGATGATGGCCAATTTCCCCCGGTAATTTTGCCAACATTTATTGGAAGTGGGATTGGCACGTGCTGATAAAGGGGGTCACTAATGCCTTCATTTCGCAATTTCTCCAAATCAAGAATGGCATGATGAATCAGCCATGCTTTCTCTATAGCTGAGACTCCTTCATATCGGGTTCCACCGTGCGCTGAGCGTCCATCTATTGATATGCGAAACCACATTGATCCTTGCTGTTTGATAAATAGCTTCATGCATGTTGGCTCTGGGATGATGGCTGCATCTGCCACGTAATTTCTCAATGTTGCATCAAGTGTCCCTGCACCCCCTGATTCCTCCTCGATAACTGATTCAAAAATAACATCACCTTTTAGTTTAATGCCGCTATTAATGATGGCTTCCAATGCCATTAAGAGGGAAACTGTACCGCCTTTCATATCTGTTGATCCTCTGCCAAACAACTTCCCATCTTTAACAATTCCGGCATATGGATCAACACTCCATTTATCCAGATCACCTTCAGGCACCACATCAATATGACCATTTAGAAGAATTGAACGTCCTCCACCTGAACCTTTAAGAACGGTTGCTACATTAGGATTATTTAAAAACACCTCTCTCTCTGATAAAAAATAAGGATTTGATGCCAGTTTCTCTGGTTCAATATCCCATATATCAACAGGCAACCCCAATTTCTTTAAATAACTGATAACAATTTCCTGGGCAGGTGCTTCATCACCCTGGATGCTCTTTTTTTGAATCATCGATTTCAAAAGCTGCACAGCCCCTTCCTTATGCTTGTCGATATAGCTGGCTAGAATTTCTTTTTTTTTGCTCATGCTTCTTTGTTTATGATCAGTTCCTGACTAATAGTAAAACCCGCTTCCGTATAATTCTTTATGTCCGCCAGATTGTAGCCCGGCATAATTTCTTCCAGCTGAAGCTCTTCATTATTTATAATACAAAAAACTGCCCGTTCGGTAATTATTTTATTTACACAGTGATAGGTTGTGATTGGCAAACTGCATTTTCGAACAATTTTGGGCCTGCCATTTTTATCACAATGCGGCATTAAGGCTATCAAGTTTTTGGCTCCATAAGCAAGCTCCATGGCACCTCCAACACCCGGCACTTTTTTCCCGGGAACTATCCAGTTTGCAAGATCACCTTTCCCACTAACTTCCAGTGCCCCAAGAATTGACAAATCAATATAGCCACTACGAATCATTCCGAATGAGACTGCACTATCAAAATAACTCCCTCCCGGAAGTATGGATACAGGATAACCGGCGGCATTACTTAAATTTCCGTCCTTATTTTCCAAGGGTTCAGGCCCCATTCCTAAGATGCCATTTTCGGCCTGGAAATATACACTTACTGATGAAGGTATAAATTCCGGAACTAAAGAAGGTATACCTATTCCAAGATTAACAATCATACCTTCCCTTATTTCAGCCGCCGCCCGTCTTGCAATTATTTTTCTAATGTCTCCCATATCCATTTCCAATTTATGCCTGTAGAAGTGACAATATGATCTACATATATTCCCGGTACAATAATTTCTTCAGGGTCCAAATTTCCAACCGGTACAATTTCTTCAGCTTCAACGATTGTAACTTTGCTTGCCATTGCTACATAAGGATTGTTGTTTCTTGCCGTCTTATCGAAAACCAGGTTTCCAAACTCATCTGCTTTGCGAGCGTAAACAATTCCCACATCAGCCTTTATGGGTGATTCATATAGGTATCTCTTATTTTTAAGTTCAATGACAGGTTTGTCGTATGCAAGCTCGGTGCCCAGCCCGATTTCCGTGAGAAATCCATCTAACCCTGTTCCTCCGGAACGAATACGCTCGACAAGAATTCCCTGTGGCGAAAATTCAATTTTCAATTTCCCCTTGTTCATTAAATCTCCAGCTACTGGATTCGAACCAATATGAGATGCAATGAGTGTAGCCGCTCTCTCAAGTACAATGAACTTTCCGATACCAATCCAGGGAAATCCGGCGTCATTTCCAATCAGATGAACATTTTTTGCTCCTGAATCAATTAAACAATCAATTAAACCAGGCGGAGTACCCACTCCTCCAAAACCACCAAAAAGAAGTTTCATATCATCCCTGAAAAAGGATTTGATCCGCTTATAATCTGTACATTTATTGAATGTATTCTTTTCAGCCATTTATTTTTAGCTTATCAATGGAGTAATGTAATATTTGAATAATTGTATCCGCTTGTGATTTGGTAATAATAAATGGAGGTGTTATCAATATGCCGTTTTCATTCTTTCCATATTTACCGCCAACAGAAGGATATACCAATAAGCCATTTTCATAGCATATTTCAACACACCTTCCGGCCAATCCTTCAATTGCGGGATCAAACTCAATTCCAATGAGCAGTCCCTTTCCTCTGATGGTTTGAATAAAATCATATTGTTGCTTAATTGAT
>JAHEBI010000118.1 GCA_024642325.1 Eudoraea sp.
TCCCCGGTTCAATAGCCGACTGGTGTCCATCTGCCCCCAGGGTAATCCACCAGTCTGAATTTAGTATGCCAACTTCATTTCTTGTTCTGGAAGGACCTCCATGTGAGCCATTATCCTGAGTCCCGCCATATATGTTGTAAAATGGTTCACTATCATCTACGGCTACTTTATAGTATTGGGTTACAGGCAGATTTGAAATAAATTTCCAGCTTTTGGTAAGGTCAAAACTTTCGTATAAACCTCCATCTGTTCCAAAAATCACATAATTTGGGTCAGATGCTTTAAAAGCCATGGCATGACTGTCTACATGTTTTCCTTCTTCGTTCATGTTTTCGAACGTTTTCCCGTGATCGTCAGATATTTTTACATAGTTGTTCATCAGGTATAATCTGCCTTCCCGATGTGGGGATGCGTATAATTCCTGATAATAATGAGGGCCGGTACCACCGGAAACAGTATTAGATTGTTTGCTCCACGACTGCCCACCGTTGGAGGAAACAAAAATACCGCCAGTCATGCGTTCCAGTTCAATGGCAGCATAGATCATATTATGGTCAAAAGGATTCATGGCCAGGCCAATTTTACCAAGTTTAACTTTTGGGATTCCGGTAGTTAATTTTTCCCAGGTCTCTCCTCCGTCGGTACTTTTATGTATTCCTGATCCGGGCCCCCCACCCATATAAGCGGCCACGGTTCTGTGCCTGTCCCAGGTTGCAGCATATAGTATATCAGGATTTTCAGGATCGATCAATAAGTCCGTGGCGCCTGTCCACTGCTCATTCCCCAGGGTTCTATTCCAGGTGCCACCACCATCGGTAGTCTTGTAGACTCCCCGCTCACCACCTTCACTCCAAAGTGGTCCTTGAGCAGCTACCCAGATAATGTTTGAATCTTCCGGGTGAATCAGAATTTTGGATATGTGTTCAGATTTCTTAAGGCCCATGTTTTTCCAGGTCCCCCCATCGTCATGGCTTACGTATATTCCATCACCAAAACCTACATGACGTCCACCTACATTTTCCCCTGAGCCTACCCAGATGGTGCTGGGTTTAGATGCATCAATAGTGACACAACCTATGGAATAGGCAGATTCTTTATCGAAAACCGGATTCCAGGTAGTCCCGGAATTGGTGGTTTTCCAAACCCCGCCAGAGCCTATGGCTATATACCATACATTCTCGTTTTTAGGATGAATGGCAATATCAGCCACCCGACCTGAGGTAAATGCAGGACCTAAATTTCGAAAATTTAAACCTTGATAAGGGTCTTCTTTTGTTTCCTGAGCCTGACTATTATTTAGTAGTCCAAGGCTAAGCACTAATGCAAGAATAAAACATCTCCTGATTTTCATAAACATATAATTTTTAGAAGTCCGAATGTAATTAAAATTGAACAAAATGTCTTTCTATAAGAATTAAAATACTGCTAGAAAGACAGAAAAAAAGATCATTACTTACATCATCTAATACGCTATGTGCAGGAATAATATAAGGAAATGGGTTAATATTATTATGAAGTTTTAATTTATGTAAAGGTTTTTAATACATTTAATTATAATACTTTATAATATATAATACATCAACCACACTTTGCTTATTTGTCATACTAATTTTATATAGGCTGAAGTGTCTTTTTCATTTTCTTATACTCCTTCCATTGCTTCGGATCCAGTATGGTACCCATATATTCTGTTTCCTCTTTTGATAAATCAATAAGGCTGTTTTTCTTTTCATCAGGACTGGCAGCACCGGTTTTTATTTCATTTTCCCTGACCAATATTTCGGTAATTTTTTTATAAACCGCTGATGCCTGCTCCACAGTCATCCCTAATTCGGCCTGATAGGCCTTTACCAGATTAGCAGCTTGCTTCTCCGCATCTGTTTCAGGTATAACCTGGGCACTTACAGAATGATTAAAAATAAGGAGTAAGATAATTGGCAGGCCTTTAAAAAAGTTTTTAATTACATTTTTCATAATGGAGATTATATTTGCCAAGATAAGGATTATTATTGGCTGAATTCTATGGGAGGTTAACATATTTCACTATTGGGAATTACCATTCCAAAATTATAAAAACGTTTCTTTATATTAGCCACAAAATAGTTGAAAGAATGATAATCTGGGTCGCTTTTATTTTTCTTATTTTCATTTTCCTGGCACTTGACCTGGGGGTCTTCAATAAAAAGGATCACATAATCCGATCTAAAGAGGCAGCAATCTGGACCGCTGTCTGGTTTACTGTAGCTATGAGTTTTAGCACCGTCATCTATTGGCTTTTTTCTGCTGGTATTATTGATAATCCTACAGGATTAACACCCATAGATGCCGTTTTAAAATTTATAACAGGATATTTAATTGAACTCTCCTTAAGTATTGATAATGTATTTGTTATAGCCGTTATTTTTTCAGCCTTTGAGATCCCTACGGTTTATCAGCACCGTGTATTATATTGGGGCATACTGGGGGCAATTGTTTTCAGAGCCATTATGATACTCTTTGGAGTTGTATTAATAAATCAATTTGAATGGATTATATACGCTTTTGGGGTTTTTCTTCTTTATACAGCATTTAAAATGTTGCATACCGGAAATTCTAATTTTAATCCCAAGGAATCATTTGTTTTTAAACAGATCAAGAAGATTTACCCAATAACCACAATAATTAGAGGTCATAGTTTTTTTATAAAAAAAATGGGGTTAACTGTCGCTACCCCTTTATTTGTGGCACTTATAGTAATTGAATTGACCGATGTGATGTTTGCTTTGGATAGTATTCCTGCCATCCTTGCAATAACTGCAGATCCGTTTATTGTATTTAGCTCTAATATCCTTGCCATATTAGGATTGCGGTCTATGTATTTTCTGGTTTCCCGAATGCTCGCTAAATTTCGATTTATCCATTACAGTTTGGTTGTCATATTGGCCTTCGTAGGTTTTAAAATGCTGTTTGCTGATCACCTCCATTTCCCCGAATGGATTTCCCTTACATTAATTGTTGCATCCCTTTTAACGGGAATTGGCACCTCTTTATTAATTCCACAAAAAGAAAAAGTGGCTGAAGACATTTAAGGAAAGTCCTTAGCAATGTAATTTAGCCATTCCAATGTATTCGAGCACTTTTAACTCCAGAGTTTTATAAGTTTCCAATTGCTGTAGAATTCGTTCCTTAGCTTCCTCATAGAACAGAGAATGGTCCTTCAAAGCCCTGATTATTTCTAGATTTGAATTTTTCAAATTCTGAAGACTTTGTTTTATGGTTTCCATTCTATCGTATAACCTTCGGGTTTTAGGCTCACAGACGTACGATTTTAATTTTTCTTCCAGGGATAAGAGACTTTGATTATTGCGTTCCAGCCTTAACAAAGCACTGTCGCTGCCTGAATTCCTGGGAACACCTGATACTGGTCCTATTGCTGTCATTGTAGTGTAATTTTTGGGGATAAACATTTTTTTAGCGTGATTAAGGTACGAAATTTTTGACATAAATGGAAGGGCATAAATGCGCTATCCGGAACTTTAACTATTTCTTTAAAAATATTTAACTTTTTAGTACTGTTCCAGTCTACCGACAGTGCATAAATATTTTCATTGGATTTTGGAGGGAATATTTAGGCAAGTCCCGACAGGCAAGCCTGAATTGTTTTTTTAGTAGTTCAGAACAACGGAAACTAATGTGATCCTTCCTCGAATTCCAGTCCTGCGATGACCTTATTCCACTCGTCTGAAAAAGGAGATCGATAGAGTTCTTTTAACAACTTGCGCCGTTGCCTGTCTGAAATATTTAATGTATCCATTATCTCCAACCTCTTTTGAATAGCAACAACCCTTGCTTTCTTTAATTTCATTCGATCTTCAGGAGAAATTACCAGGTCTGATTCAAACTGCTCCAGGACCGTTCTTTTTTGAACCGAAAGCCCTTTCTTGTCCTGTTTATTGTGCCCCTGCTGGCCAAAACCTATAGTACTCACGGCGAATAAAAAAACAACAAGTTTTAATTTTCTCGAAAGTGGTTTAAATATGAGTTTCATTAGCGGTGTTCTCTTCTGCAAAATACTGATTTATAATGAAAAGTACTATAGATTATAGGTTATAGAACCGAAAAACGATTCAATTATTCACTTTATCGATTCTGGAAATAAGCTACCTTTGGTAAAAGAAAAAAATATTTTAAGCTTTGAATTCCTATTCAAGATTCCTGTTTTGTTTTATAGTATCACTTCAGGTTTTGAGCGCGCAACAGTCTATTACTTCAGCTAAAGTTGGATTTGAATTTGTTTCTAATAATGTTGACGGTACTATTGAAGGGTTTCAAACCTCATCTAAAGTTTTTCCCGATGATCTTACAAGTTCTGAATTCGAGGGCTCAGTTGTCGTCAATACTTTAAAAACAGGAAATTTTATACGCGACTGGCACTTAAAATCCAGTAAATACTTTGACGAAGAAGAATATCCGCTTATCACTTTCAAAAGTACCGAAGTAATCCCCATTGAAAATGGACTGAAAGTCATGGGTGTTTTAACTATAAAAGGAATTTCCAAAACAATAAGCTGGCATTTTCAAAAAGATGGAAATACATTAAGGGGATCGACCTCCATATTTAGTTCTGATTTTAATATTAAGATCAAAAATGACCGAGAAGCAAATAAAGTAGAGATAACTCTTATTCTTCAACTTGGATAGAAATATCCAGCAAAGCGGTTATCAAAAAATAAAATAATTTTTCAGGACTATTTTTTTACCTTAAATACCAATTGATATATTTTACCTACAGCCCAGTTCCCCAGCGGAAAATAAAGTGCAAAGAAAAGTGCCATCCCCAATGTAAAATTTCGAATCCCAATAATTTGATCCAGAATATTACCTGGAAAAGCATAAGATGTCTTCAAGAAATAGCCTCCAAATTCTAAAAAACCCATGGCAACAAGCCCGTATGCATATTGCTTGTAAAAAGGAAGTTCTCGCAATACTAACGAGATAGGAACCATATAGAGTATGTAGCAGCTTATCACCTGCCACCAGTTGTTAAACCTGGCTATCTCAGCCTCATTGCCGAACCAGTTCATCAACATTCCCCATGCTAAATATACTATGCAGTACAAAAGCACTAATCTACGGTCTGCCATTATTTTAGTGATCGCCCTGGAGAATAAGGATTTCATGGTTATTTTGAACTTCTTTTTTTATCAATAATGGCCATAGCATCACTAACTGTTTGCATTTGGTCCATATCATCATTTTCAAGTGTAATATCGAAAGCATCTTCCACATCCAGCACAATATCCACCAGATTAGCAGAATTTATATTGAGTTCATTGATAAAGTGACTGTCCGGGGATATATCATCTACCGTAACATCCTCTGGTAAATAGGGCTTTACAATCCCTTTCAATTGTTGATAATAGTTTTCTTTTTCCATAGTATTGATTAATCCTTAAAGGTCTTAAAAATAACACAAGCATTTACATCTCCAAAGCCAAAACTGGCCTTTGCTATTGTTTCTGGCCTGAAATTTATGGTTTTAGCAGGAATGCGTGATTTATGAACCAATTTTTCTATTTCCGGATGCAAGTCTTCTATATTAGGATTCCCAAAAATTTGCCCTTCTTTAAATTGCAACACTGCGGCGACACATTCCATGCTTCCCGCAGCGGCAAGGCCATGACCCATAATGCCTTTGAATGAATTTAAATATGGGAAATCGGCACCTGAACGTTTCAATGCCAGGCTCCAGTTAAGCACTTCTACCGGATCTTTTCCGGTAGCCGTTAAATGACCATTAACAGCCTCTATATCTTTACTTTCTATTCCTGAATTCTCCAATGCCATTTTAATGCAACGCTGAACAGACAGGCTATTTGGAGCCGTCATACTCCCTCCGCCTCTCTGACCGCCACTATTGACAGCCCCCCCTAAAACTTCCGCATATATTTTTGCTCCTCTTTGCATAGCACTTTCCAATGATTCTAAAACCAGTGCCCCTGCCCCACTTCCCGGAACAAAACCGGAGGCTGATGCACTCAGGGGTTTGCTGGCAGTAGCCGGGTTGTTATTATTATTTCTCGGTAGTATGCGCATGGCGTCAAAACCTCCCCAGACATAAGGACCGCTGTCACTACAACTCCCTGTTAAAATTCTTTTAGCCTTTCCCGATCGAATCCGGTCATAGGCCATTATTACCCCTTCCGTTCCTGTTGTGCATGCCGATGAATTCGTAGTCACCTGGTTACCGGAACCAAGTATGCCACCTAGATAAGCGCTTATGCCGCTTGCCATGGTCTGAATAACTGAAGTACTTCCCAATCTTTTTGTATTCCCTTCATCCACAAGATGAATTGACTCGCGAAACTTGTCCACACCCAAAATACCTGTCCCAAAAATGATTCCACTATCCCAATCGGGTTCATCTTCCTCAGCCTTGCTTAAACCGGCATCTGTCCAAGCATCTGTTCCGGCTATCACTCCATAAACCAGCCCGCTTGCATTTAATCCTCGTAATTGTAATGAGGTGAAGTATCTGTTAATATATTCTGATGTAAGTTGTGGTTTACCAGCAACTTGACATCCAAAATTAAGATCTTTTAGTTCCTGATGAAAGCTTATCCCAGTGAGCCCTTCCTTGAGGCTTTTAGTGAAGTCAGGAAGTCCTACTCCATTTGGGGCGCAAATACCCAAACCTGTGATTACCACTCTATGCCCCATGAGTTGAATATTTTATCATTCCGGCCAATTCTCCTTTGCACACTAATTCTTTAGCTGCATTATACATTTTTACCTTGCACTTTAATTTATTGAATCTGAAGTAAAGCTTTTCCGAGCTTACATATACCGTATCCCCGGGGTATACCGGCTGATAAAATTCCATTTCTGAACTGCTGAAGGCCACAGTAAGATCATTTGTTTTAGTTTCATAATTTTCAGAAAGCAAGAAAATACCAAGGCATACCAATCCTATTTGCGCACAACATTCCGTAAGTATAACACCAGGGGTAATCGGGTGCTCTTTAAAATGACCCCGGTAAAAATCCAGGTTCTTGCTAAAATTAAAACTGCCGCTAACTCCATCCATACCGACATGCGACAAGGTATCCACAAATAGAAATGGCTTGTCATATGGTAGCTTTTCAATGATCTTATTAAAATCCATTCGTTACGATTATCTTAAACTTTCACCTCCATCGACCTTTATTACAGCTCCATTAATCCATTTAGCCTCCTCAGTACACAACAGAGAAACTACATCAGCTATATCTTCCGGCCTGGTAAGACGTCCGTAAGGGTTGCGCAATTTTGCCTGCTTTATCAGGGTTGCGCTCCCCGGGATTCGCCTC
>JAHEBI010000119.1:0-2940 GCA_024642325.1 Eudoraea sp.
CAGGGAATTGAGTTCTTTGTAAGCCTGAGGCGATTGGGTAAACCCTCCTGGTTCCTTAATTATAACGGGGAACCTCACTGGCCTTTAAAACTCCAAAACCGGAAGGACTTTAACATTAGAATGGCTCAGTTTTTTGATCATTATCTAAAAAGTGCTCCTCTGCCGGTATGGATGGATCGTGGTGTTCCGGCAATGGAAAAAGGGGTTAACCAGGGGTATGAATTAATGGAAAGTTCGGACAGAAACTAGGTCGGCCCATCGGATTGATTAAAAATATAAGGTATACGGGAAAATAATTTAAAAGTTATTGTTTATGCCAGGATACTTTCGTGTCCGGAATCTTTTACAAAAAGACAGGAACTGCTTGTGCTTATGGTCATTTCTTTTACGAAATCAAAGCTCAAATTTTCTTCCATTCCAAAAATATTAAGATCCGCCGAAGGTGCATTTCTAACAATTTCCTTGAAATCTCCCACCCGAACTTCAGTCAGTGTTTCAGGCAGGCGCGCAAGACTTATTAACAAATTCAGGAATTTCAGGGCGTTGTCTTCTTCTTTTTTATCCTTAATTACAATGATTAACCTGATGGTAGCCCCCCAATTTTTTTTGAGTTTATAAGCAATCAAAATAGACAGGTCCAAATTACCGATATCCCAGCCAATATCCCAATTGTCCGTTCGGTCACTTACCCATACATTGATCAGGTTTCTCCTGCCCAACAAGGCTGTAGGGTGTGAGGAGTATAATAATACCCCAATTTCCAGACGGATGGATTCCCTGATCACGGGTCTGATCTCGGTTTCGTAATTATCGTGTTGCTGTAAGTTCAAAAAAACAATATTAGGCCTGAAAAACGCTCCTTTTAAAGCCTGACTGCCAAAATTAACCCCCTTGGCAAAATCATTGGTATTAATTATTGTCCAGGAGGAGAAAACATCCTTAATCCTAAAAGATTCTGAAAGGGAAGCAAGCTCTTCAGCCAATTTACTTTTAGATCCCTCGGGTTCTATCCCCAGGAGTTTAATGGATCCCTTGGGTCTGGCAATATTCCTCAAAAACTGAAAATTACCTTTGGCACCAACAACATCCCTTACCGGCACCATCAAATTTGGTTTCCAGGCACGTTGTTGCATGGTTTTCATACCCCATGTATGCTTGGCCGCCCATTCAGCAAAAGATACAAAAAGCCCTGACCTGACATCTTCAAAAGGAGTTTCAATATGTTGTCTTGATAAAAACCAGTAAACCAAAAAAACAATACTTATCGACATAAGACTGATAGTTGGATTAATAATGAACATGGCCAGTAACGACGATATTAACCCTATCCAGGGAACCCATTTATTTATCTTAAACAAAGGCCTGTAGCTAATTAAACCTAAATTTTGTTCTATAATTACCACAACATTGATCATCGCATAGGTAATTAGAAAAAATAACGTTACCAAAGGGGCAACGGCATTCAGATCACGTAACATCATGGTAATGAAAATCATAATCCCGGTAACCATCATGGCATTCCTGGGTTGTCCGTTTGCACTTTGGCCCGCAAGAAATTTACCATAGGGCAACACACGGTGTTCTCCCATGGCAAAAAGGATGCGTGAGGAGCCGACAAGTGAGGCTAAAGCAGAGGAGAATGTAGCCCCAAGGATTCCGGCGATCACTAAAGGTCCTACATAGGCCTTATCAATTATAATATTATAGTTGGAGATGAGTTCCTGTTCTGTAGCGGACCTTGCTAACCAGAAGGCAAGGGCCATATAAATTACAAAACTAATCCCAATGGCCCATAAGGTGCCCAAAGGAATACTTTTATTAGGATGCTTTAGCTCCCCCGACATATTGGCTCCTGCCATAATTCCAGTTGAAGCAGGGAAGAAAACGGCGAAAACAATCCAGAATGAACTACCACTAAATCCATCTTCCGGAGAACCCCGGAAATTTCCCCACCTCACGGCATCTTCAGATGAAATACTCATAGAACCATAATAGGCAGCCAGAACAATTGATATCAGCGACAGAATTATGATGCCCATTATTAAGAATTGGGTTTTAATAGCCAGGTCTGCACTTATATAGGCAATGGTCAATAAAACTACAAATACAATAATATCAACTAAAAATGGAATGTGATTTGGAAATATACCCAGCCAGCCTTCTCTAAATCCAAAGATATACATAGTAACTGCCAGACCCTGTGAAACATATCGGGGAATTCCCAGGCTTCCGCCTACTTCAAGGCCCAGTGCCTGCGAAATAATGGCATATGCACCTCCGGCACCAATACGGATATTGGTAGTAATAGCAGACATCGACAACGCTGTGGTTAAGGTTATCAGAAATGAAATGATAATTATCAGCCAGGCACCCAGAAGTCCGGCATTACCAACTACCCAACCCATCCTCAGGTACATAATAACACCAAGAATGGTTAATAGTGTAGGGGTAAATACGCCTGCAAATGTTCCGAATTTCTTCCCGTTACCTGGCTTTGTCTCCATTGCGTACTAAAACAATCTTAATTTAAGCAGAAGATAATAATTATGTGCCAAATACGAATGAATTTAAAACATACATGTCTATTCATATACCATTTATTTTGATCGCTGATTATAGTTTCGATCAGTAATTGGGTACGTTCGGACAGTAATACCCTATGTTCGTCCGAATAGAGTTGTCATTTTTCAATGGTTTAATTTTATTCGCAGGCATTAACCATTAACAAATAAATATGAAAAAAGTATTTTTTACCGCCCTAATGCTTATTGTAGCCATGGGTTATTCTCAAAAGAGCAACAATGGAAAAGTATTTAATGAACACCCCGCTATTGATATAGTGAATGACATGATGAATGCATTCTTTGCCGGCGATACAGACAAAGTTGCTTCGTACCTGGCAGATGATTTTAAATCCTACAATGGCACGGGCCTGAATAA
>JAHEBI010000119.1:2950-6442 GCA_024642325.1 Eudoraea sp.
ACAGTTTATAGACCAGGCTAATTTTTGGAAAGAAAACCTTTCCTATGTTTCTTATACGACAACTAAAGGCGCATATCCAGATGCTATAGAATATAAAGATAGCGGAATATGGGTACAGACATGGAACCACTTAAAAGCCATGCATAACACCACAGGCGTAAAAATTGATATGCCAACGCACAGGTTATTTAAGTTGAATGACGATAACAAGATAGTAACCATGATCAATTATTATAATGAGCGTATTTTCTATGAAATTGGCCAAAGTTTTGAAGACAGAGAAAATGGTACTATCTACAACCATCATGACAATATCAATACTGTTCGCAAAATGATGAATGCTTTTGAAAATAAGGATCTGGAGACTGCCTACAGTTTTTTTAAAGAAGATGCACGTTTTAATTCCCTGGAATTACCCGATGGCGAAACTTTAAACCTTGATGAAGTAAAAGAGCGAAATAAACAGATGATGGAAAAATACGACATTACCAGTATAGACGTCGTAGGCTACCCGGACTACCTGGAATACGATATTGCAGATTCCCGTGCAGTGCAATCCTGGTGGAAATTCAGAATGACCAGAAAATCTGACGGGAAAGAAATAGTCCTTCCGGCATTATATATCCACGACTTCGATGAAGATGGCAAAATTATCAGGTCTAATGCTTATATAAGCACGAAGATTTTGGACGCAAAGTAAATATAACCAACCAACCTAAACTCTTAAAAGAGCGCTTCCGGCGCTCTTTTTTGTTTTTACAAATCCGGGGGGTATTTACCAATTTATTCTTATAGAATTATATATATAACATACTGTATAACAGGTTTATATATCCATAGCGACTTTTCTTTGAAACAGATAAAAAGCACATTTATCAAAGATGTATTATATCGAAAAAATAAGGAAAAATGCCCTTCTTACTTTAAAAATCAGGAAATTAGCGCTTTGTAATAGTCCCGATTATCTAAAATAATTCAACTAACTCAATAAAAGGTCCCCTATGAAAATTAAGTTTTTTTCTGCTTTTTTTGTTCTTGCATTTATGTTTGTTTTAGGTTGTAGTAATGACGCTAACACTCAGGACACCATGGGCAGACTGCGGGTGCAATTAACGGATGCCCCTTTTCCTTATGACCTCATCTCCGAAGCAAATGTTACTATTTTTAAAATAGATGCACGCTATAAAGGGGAGTCGATGGAAGATAGCGACAATGATCAGGAGGAAAGTAATTCTTTTATAGTTTTAATGGAAGAAGAAAGGGATTTTAACCTGTTAAACCTAACTAATGGAATTACCGAGACTTTGGTAGATATGGATGTTCCTGCGGGTTCATATGATCTTATCCGAATTTATGTCAAAGGGGTTAATGTTGTCCTTAATGATGGTAGAACCTTTGACTTAAAGGTTCCGAGCGGAGAACAAACCGGAATAAAGGTGTTTGTAAAACCTTCTATTAATGTAAGTGGTGAGATAAGTTCAGATCTGCTTTTGGACTTTGATGTAAGCAGATCTTTTATTCCTAAGGGTAATATCAATAACATTTCTGGTATTACCGGGTTTAATTTTAAACCGGTTATCAAGGCCAGCAATATGTCTTTTGCCGGTACGCTGTCAGGATTGGTTTCATCAACAATGATGGAGAATGAAGAGATAATTATAATTGGGCTGGAAAATGCAACGGTATCTGTATTTGAGACAGGAACCTTAGAAGAAGAACCGATTAGGACTGCTGCTACAGATGCAGAGGGTAACTATACCATAATGGGTCTTATGGCCGGTTCATATGATGTGACGGTTGAACTCGATGAATATGAAACTCAAACAGCAGAAGAAGTAACTATTGTGGCGGGGAATAATATAACTCAAGACTTTGATTTGGTTCCTGTGCCATGAGGAACAGTGGTTAAGTCCGAAAGGCGGAATAGTGATATTCCGCCTTTTTTATTGGTTACATTCAGCTTACCCTTACCAAAAATTACAAATTCCATTCTTTATAAATGGTAGAAATCATTATTTTCGGAAGTAATTGTTCGTAATTCCATGAATTAAAAATTCTGGTTTTGCTTTTATTTTCAATTATGAAAGTTGCTTTATATAACGAATTTCAAGGACCAATTTCAATTGCAAATGTCATTGATCCAAACCCCTCGGAGTCTGGTGTGGTCATTAAAGTCGAAGCCAGTGGCTTATGCCTGAGCGACTGGCATGGATGGATGGGGCATGATCGGGACATTGTATTACCGCACGTTCCCGGGCATGAGTTTTCCGGGACTATAATGACAGTAGGCAAGAGCGTTAAAAACTGGAATGAAGGTCAACGGGTCACGGTACCATTCGTTGGCGGTTGCGGTTCATGCAGCTATTGCCTGTCTGGAAATCAACAGGTCTGTGACCACCAGTTTCAACCCGGTTTTACGGCCTGGGGTTCTTTTGCTGAATATGTCGCAATTGATTATGCGGATATAAATCTGGTAGAATTACCTCCTGATATGAACTTCCTTGAAGCTGCAGGATTGGGTTGTAGATTTATTACGGCATACCGTGGAGTAAGGGAACAGGGGAAATTGACTTCAGATCAAACCATTGCCATCCATGGTTGTGGTGGAGTAGGGCTTTCCGCCATTCAAATTGCCAAGGGAATTGGAGCAAAAGTCATAGCCATTGACATAAGTAATGAAAAATGCAATCTGGCTAAAGCCCTGGGGGCAGATTATACTATTAATGCAAGCACCACCAACGTTGTTCAGGCCATAAAAGAATTAAGCGGGGGCGGCGTTCATGTCTCCATGGATGCCTTGGGGCATAGTGTGACATGCCTGAATTCTATAAACGGGCTCAGAAAACAGGGGAAACATATCCAGATTGGGCTGATGACAAGATCACATGCTACACCTCCCATACCTATGTCGTTAGTTGTGGCCAACGAATTGGAAATCCTGGGAAGTCACGGGATGCAGGCCCATAAATATCCCGAAATGTTTGATTTTATTAAGACTTCCGGAATCAAATTAGGTAAAATGATCACGGAAACCATTTCCCTTGAAGCAGTACCAATTCACTTACCGAAGATGCACCAATATAATTCTCCGGGAATAAAGGTCATCAATTCTTTTTAAAACTTATACAGGATATATTGACCTTTCTAAATCAATTAGATGAAAAGTGCATTAAAATGAATCCTCCAGATATAAATCTTATCTTTGTAAACCCTTAAATTTATACTTAAAGAGCTAATATCTATAAACATATGAAATCATTTACAATTCAGGAAATTAATGCAATTCTCGGAGGAGAACTCGTTGGGAATACCGACCAAAAGATATTGGGTTTGGAGGAAATCGATAAAGCGGGGAATTCACAGATTACTTTTATTGGAAGCAGGAAATATGTGCAAAAGTGGGAAAATTCCAAGGCTGCAGCAGCAATAGTAAATGAGGGACTCAAAGTAGAGCCCGGAGAAAACAGGGCCTTAATCATAGTCAAAAATGCC
>JAHEBI010000119.1:6452-7274 GCA_024642325.1 Eudoraea sp.
TAAGTTATTGGAGGTATATATTAAAGACACGCCACATTTTGACATGGATATACATCCGACAGCTGTTATTCATAAAACAGCAGTTATAGGCGAAGGATGCAAAATAGGAGCAGGGTGCTATATAGGCAAGGATGTTGTATTGGGGTCAGCTGTTATTATTTATCCCAATGTGACAATTTTGGATGAAACCAAAATAGGAGCTCATACAGTCATTTGGTCAGGAACAGTTATTCGGGAGCGAACCGAAATAGGGTCCTACTGTATTTTTCAAAATAACGTAAGTATAGGAGCTGATGGTTTTGGGTATCGTCCGAGGGAAGATGGGCGTGGTTTAGTGAAAATTCCACATATTGGAAATGTCGTAATTGGTAATGACGTAGAAATTGGAGCCAATTCATCGGTAGACCGCGCAAAATTCAGTTCCACTATCATTGGCGACGGATGTAAAATCGACAATCAGGTCCAGATTGCTCATAATTGTATCCTGGGGCGTTCCTGCATTATGGCCGGGGCTAGTGGACTGGCTGGATCAGTAACTCTGGGCGATGGCGTGGTTATTGGAGGTAGTGCATCTATAAAAGACCATACCACCATCCACTCTGGCGCAACTGTTGGAGCGGGCTCCGGAGTATTGGCAGATGTTCCTGCGGGGAAAACGGTACTGGGTTATCCAGCTGCCGATGCCAGGGAAAAGCTGAAGGAATGGGTCGCCACACGTAATTTGATAAAATAAATCGGATTCAGCCAATCATTATCCTATTTGATAAAATCTAGTAATGGACATGTCTATTGCCAGGGCAGGAATATTTTTTGCTATAATCA
>JAHEBI010000120.1 GCA_024642325.1 Eudoraea sp.
TTTAACGGGAGCTGCTGCGGTTGATGCTGTAGGAGACCCCTACCCCGATGAAACTCATGAAATATGCGTTACTTCAGATGCCGTACTTTTTGGGGCTATTGGCCATCCAAAATATGACAACGATCCATCGGCAAAAGTCCGCCCGGAGCAAGGATTGTTGAGAATGCGACAAAAGCTGGGATTGTTTGCCAATGTCAGGCCTACTTTTACGTTTCCATCGTTAATTGATAAATCCCCCTTAAAAAGAGAACGGATTGAAGGCACGGATCTCGTTTTTTTAAGAGAGCTTACCGGCGGTATTTATTTTGGAAAACGAGGAAGGCTAGATAATGGAGAAACTGCCTACGATACCTGCACTTATACCCGGAAGGAAATTCAGCGCTTGGCTAAAAAAGGTTTTGAAATGGCAGAAAAGCGTTCTAAACGCCTATGTTGTGTAGACAAAGCCAATGTTCTGGAATCGTCCCGTTTATGGAGGGAAACGGTTCAGGCAATGGAAAAAGATTACCCGGATGTACAGGTTTCATATGAATTCGTTGATGCTGTTGCAATGCGGCTTGTTCAATGGCCCAGTGAATATGATGTACTTATTACCGAAAACCTTTTTGGAGATATTCTTACCGATGAAGCTTCCGTAATATCGGGTTCCATGGGATTAATGCCTTCAGCTTCTATTGGTGAAAGCATATCATTGTATGAGCCAATTCACGGTTCCTATCCCCAGGCTGCCGGAAAAGATATTGCCAATCCCCTGGCAACAGTGTTATCTGCCGCCATGTTATTTGATGGATTTGGATTAACTGATGAAGCAGAAACAATACGCAAAGTGGTAAATCAATCGCTTTCTGAAGGTATCGTTACCGAAGACCTGGCTGAAGGCGGAAAAGCGTATAAAACCAGTGAAGTTGGCAATTGGCTTGCCTCCCATATTTAACAGGAATATCTTTAAAACCAGCCAAGAAAGGTTATTTTTAACTTGTTCCTGACGTTCCCAATATTAGTTAGAGCAGATAATCTGTACTAATAAAGTTAGATAGTTTGGTTTCCAATAATTTTTCGAGAATTTCATTATTTAGCTCGGTGTCTTTAGAGGCCACAAATGTTCTGATAGAGAACGATCGCAAGGCGTCGTGCACACTCAATGTCCCGACGGCCGAATCTTTTCTCCCCGTAAACGGATACACATCGGGTCCGCGCTGACAGGAACTATTTAAATTAACCCGGCATACCAGGTTCGCCAGGCTGTCAATTAAAGGTGCAAGCGTATAAACATCGCTGCCAAATAAGCTTACCTGCTGACCATAATTTGATTCAGCCATATCATCCAGGGGTTCCTGAATATCTTCGAATGATAATATAGGAATAACGGGGCCAAACTGTTCTTCCTCATACACCCTCATATCCTTGGTTACAGGATAGAGTACAGCAGGCCAAATATAATTATCAGAATGCTCCCCTCCTTTTGCATTTAATACCCGAGCGCCTTTTTTTAACGCATCATCAATTAATTCTTGTATGTAAGCCGGCTTATCCCTTTCGGGCAATGGAGTAAGAGAAACGCCTTTATCCCAGGGGTTACCAAATTTAAGTTCGTCTACTTTTTTTGAAAACTTTTCATTAAATTCTTCTACTATATCCTTATGCACATAAATCACTTTTAGTGCAGTACAGCGCTGACCATTAAAAGATAAAGCGCCAGCCAGACATTCATTTATAGTCAGTTCCAGATTCGCATCATTCAGCACTATGGCCGGATTTTTTGCTTCCAAACCTAATACAAGTCTTAAACGGTTGCTCTTTGGATGCTGATTTTGTAATGTATTTGCAGACGAACTATGCCCTATTAAAGCCAATACATCTACTTTCCCTGTTTTCATAATTGGACCAGCAATGGCACGCCCCCGCCCGAATAGCACATTAACAACTCCTTTGGGAAAGCTTTCTTTAAAGGCTGCAATTAAAGGCGAAATCAACAGTACTCCCTGTTTGGCAGGTTTAAAAACTGCTGTATTCCCCATAATAATAGCAGGAATGAGCAGGCAGAAGGTTTCATTTAAAGGATAATTATAAGGTCCCAGACAAAGCACTACCCCTAGGGGTCCTCGTCTTATATGAGCATATACACCATCATTCTTTTCAAACTTCGCTGAACTGCGATCCAATTGTTTATATTCCTCTATAGTATTGTAGATGTATTCTATAGTCCTGTCGAATTCTTTTTCCGAATCCGGCAAGGTTTTTCCTATTTCCCACATTAAATATTTAACCACCTCAACCTTTTTGGTTTCCATTATACGGACAAATTTTTCCATACATTCAATCCGGTCTCTCACCCGCATAGTTGGCCAAACACCCTGCCCCTTGTCATAAGCCCTTACAGCAGCATCCAGTGCGTCCAAAGCTTCATTTTCACCCATATCCGGAACTGTCCCAAGTAATGTTGGCGCGTAATCTGATGTGCTGGAGATAGTAGAATATACTTCTGTTGTTACCCCATCCCATTCCTTTAATTCGCCATTTACCAAATAGATTTTTTGATTTATTGGCTCATTAATCCGAAATGCTTCAGGTATTATTGATATGGTAGTTTCCAAATTTTTATGGTCTTAAAAGCTTAAAATAATATTTAACAGTGGTAACATTTTTACCTAAACAATGGGTTTCATCGCTGTCATGGACTCCCTCAATCTAGCTCCGATAATTTCAACCGGGTGCTCGCGAAGAATTTTATTTACAGCAATTAACTTAGCGTTATCTACACCATTGCCCTTGCCAGTTCCATAAGTTGTGCCAATTACGTCAATATCTATTTTTTTCATAAAATTGGCCAATAAAGGCTTACAGGCATGGTCAAATAAATAGCAACCATACTCTGCTGTATCAGATATCACCCTGTTCATTTCAAATAGTTTCTTTCTGGCAATAGTATTGGCTATAAGAGGTGTTTCGTGTAATGATTCATAATAGGCCGATTCTCCTATTATTCCCGATTCCGTCATAGACTCATAAGCCAGTTCTACACCTGCTCTGACCAAGGCAACCATAAGAACGCCATTATCGTAATATTCCTGTTCAGAAATGGCATTATCACCGGCAGCAGTTTTTTCAAAAGCGGTTTCTCCAGTTTCAGCACGCCAGCTCAATAGGTTTTTATCATCATTGGCCCAATCTTCCATCATTGTTTTTGAGAAATACCCGCTCATAATATCGTCCATATGCTTATGGAATAACGGCCTCATTATTTCTTTAAGTTCTTCAGATAACTCAAACGCCTTGATTTTTGCCGGATTGGACAGACGGTCCATCATATTGGTGATTCCACCATACTTTAAGCCTTCTGTTACCGTTTCCCAGCCGTATTGGATAAGCTTAGAAGCGTAACCGGGATTAACACCCTTCTCAATCATTTTATTAAAACAAAGAATCGATCCTGTTTGTAACAGACCACAAAGAATGGTTTGTTCTCCCATTAAATCAGATTTAACTTCTGCAACAAAGGAAGATTCCAACACACCTGCTCTATGTCCTCCGGTTGCTACTGCATAGGCCTTAGCCTGTTCATATCCTTTCCCTTCGGGGTCATTGTCAGGGTGCACTGCAATCAAAGTAGGCACGCCAAAACCTCTTTTGTATTCCTCCCTTACCTCTGAACCGGGACATTTGGGCGCAACCATGATAACCGTTAAATCTTTTCTGATTTGCATGCCTTCTTCTACAATATTAAATCCATGAGAATAAGACAAGGTTGCTCCTTTCTTCATTAAGGGCATTACCGCATTTATTACTGATGTGTGTTGTTTGTCAGGAGTCAGGTTAATTACCAGGTCCGCATCAGGAACCATGCTTTCATAGGTTCCTACCTGAAAACCATTCTCAGAAGCATTTTTATAAGATTGGCGTTTTTCCTTAATTGCCGCTTCTCGCAGCGTATAAGAAATATCCAAACCTGAATCTCTCATATTCAAACCTTGGTTTAAGCCCTGGGCACCGCAGCCTACAATCACTATTTTTTTTGATTTTAAGGCATTTATGCCATCCGCAAATTCGGAAGACTCCATAAACCTGCATTTACCTAGTTGTAATAATTGATCTCTTAAAGAAAGGGTATTGAAATAATTTGTCATGTTTTATTAGTTAAATTCTGATTATCTATAAGGTTACGATTGATAAAATTCATTTATCATTGAAGAAATAGGCATTTCTGATTTTGATACCGCAATTCTACCGGAACGCACAAATTGCATTATGCCAAAGGCCTCAAGGTTATCATGCATTTCATCAATCTCATGCCTTCTGCCGGTTTTGGCCAAAACAAAAAAGTCCCTGGATACGGTTACTATCTTGGATTTACTCTCTGAGATAATATTCTGTATCTGAGGTTCATCAAATAGTAGATGTGAGGCTATTTTAAAAAGAGCAGATTCCTGATAAATGGTCTCTTCATCCGTATGATAAAATGCTTTTATTACTTCAATTTGCTTCTCAATCTGTGCCACTATTTTACGTGTCCAATCTTCCGTTGTTTTAATAACAATCGTAAATTTAGATATGTGTTCAATTTCTGATTTTGAGACATTTAAGCTTTCAATATTAATATGTCTCTTTAAGAATATACCTGATATTCTGTTGAGTAATCCCACATTATTTTCGGAGTAAACCGATATAGTAAACCACTTTTTTTCCATGTTTGTTTATTTTAAACGAATATCTGAAACCGATGCGCCGGAAGGAATCATTGGGAAGACATTATCTTCATTTTCAACACATACCTCCAGAAAGAAAGGTTCCTTTGAAGCCATCATAGCCTGAACTGTTGCCTTTAGATCCTCACGCTTTTCCACCTTCTTGGCTTCAATATGGTATCCTTCGGCTATTTTTACAAAATCCGGGTTGGTCATTACCGTTGAAGCATACCTGCTTTCAAAAAATAATTCCTGCCATTGCCGCACCATTCCCAGATGGCCATTATTTAACACAACAATTTTGACGGGTGTTTTATTCTGAAATATGGTTGCCAATTCCTGAATGGTCATTTGAAAACCACCATCTCCGATAATTGCAACCACTTCCCTGTTCATTGCTCCCATCTTGGCCCCAATAGCTGCCGGAAGTGCAAAGCCCATTGTTCCCAGACCTCCTGAAGTAATGTTACTTTTTGTTTGTTTGAATTGAGCATATCTGCATGCAATCATTTGATGCTGACCCACATCTGAAACGATAACTGCCTTATTGCCTGAAGCAAGATTAATTTCCTTAATCACTTCACCCATAGTGAGTCCTTCTTTGGTTGGGTAAAGGTCATTTTTAATTACAGCTTCATATTCTTCTTCATAGCACTTTTTGAACTTATTGTGCCAATCATCATGCTTGTTAGCTTTTATTAATGGCAGCAATAAATCCAGGGATTCCTGGGCGTTACCAAGAATAGCCACATCTGCTTTCACATTTTTATCAATCTCTGCTGGGTCTATTTCAAAGTGAATGACTTTAGCTTGTTTTGCATAGGTCTCCAGATTTCCTGTTACCCTGTCATCAAAACGCATTCCTATAGCAATAAGAACATCGCATTCATTGGTAAGCACGTTAGGACCATAATTCCCATGCATTCCGACCATTCCTACATTTAAAGGATGGTCTGTATCCATAGCGGATAATCCTAAAATTGTCCAGGCAGCCGGGATCCCGGCTTTTTCTACTAATGTTTGAAGTTGTTTCTCAGCCTTTCCAAGAATAACTCCATGACCAAAAACTATATAAGGTCTTTTGGCATTGTTTATTAATTCCGCTGCAGCCTTAATTTTTTCAATCTCAGGCTTTGGGCTTGGGTTGTAGCTTCGGACCCCAATACAACGACTATAACTAAAATCAAACTCCTCAAATTGGGCGTTTTTGGTAATATCAATAAGTACGGGACCAGGGCGACCCGATTTTGCGATATAAAAAGCCTTGGCCATAATTTCCGGAATTTCAGCAGCTCTGGTAATCTGGTAATTCCATTTGGTAACCGGGGTAGAAATTCCAATTATATCAGTTTCCTGAAAAGCATCAGACCCCAGCAGATGTCTGGGAACCTGACCTGTAATGCAAACCATAGGAGTAGAATCTATCTGCGCATCTGCTAGACCGGTTACCAGGTTTGTTGCCCCGGGACCGGAAGTTGCTATGGCAACACCCACTTTTCCTGTCACCCTGGCAAAACCCTGTGCGGCATGTGTAGCTCCCTGTTCATGCCTGGTAAGCACGTGGTGCAGTTTATCCTGAAATTTATAAAGCTCATCATAAACGGGCATTATAGCTCCTCCGGGATAACCATAAATCAAATTCACATCTTCTGCAAGAAGACAATGTATAATAGCCTCGGCACCACTGACCCTTATAGAAGTCTCATTGTGCTTTTTCGGTTTTTTTTCTTTTATTGTTTGCATAAGCATTAACTATTATTAAACGCCAAATCTCTTTTGGTCCTTTTGCTATCTATAATTGCTTTAGATAACTTATATTTCATCTGTCACACAACCCTGAGAAGCTGAGGATACTGTTTTTGCATATTTATATAGACTCCCCCGGGTCACTTTAAGTGCCGGCTGTTTCCATTTTGCACGTCTTTCATTAATCTCTTTCTCGGTAAGAGCTACGAAAATGCTATTTTTCTCAGCATCAATTGTTATAATATCACCATCCTCTAGCAAAGCAATGGTACCACCATCCTGAGCCTCCGGGGAGATATGTCCCACAACAAAACCATGGGTTCCTCCGGAAAAACGACCATCGGTTATTAATGCGACTTCCTTTCCAAGTCCTGCACCCATAATTGCAGCAGTGGGTTTTAACATTTCCGGCATACCCGGCCCGCCTTTAGGCCCTTCATATCTGATTACCACCACATCTCCTTTTTTCACCAATCCCTTTCCTATTCCTTCATTTGCCTTGAACTCATCATCAAAAACTTTCGCAGGACCGGTAAAATGAAGTCCTTCCTTACCTGTGATTTTCGCAACCGCTCCTTCTTTTGCCAAATTGCCATAAAGAATGCGCAAGTGTCCGGTTGCTTTAATTGGGTTTTCCAAAGATTTAACAACTTTCTGACCAGGCTTCAAACCTGGTAAATCTGCTAAGTTTTCCGCAATAGTCCGACCAGTCACTGTTAAACAATCACCATGCAGCATACCATTTTCAAGCATAAATTTCATTACTGCCGGAGTACCTCCCACACGGTGTATGTCTTCCATCAAATATTTTCCACTGGGCTTTAAGTCGGCAAGA
>JAHEBI010000490.1 GCA_024642325.1 Eudoraea sp.
CGGCGATTTTGATTGTGCTATTACTGTTAATGAGCTTTACCTCGATCCTTTTTATGAATATGTAGCAGAATATGCCCTCATCAATTCCTTCGAAGGTAAGTTAAATAGCCAGATTCTAATAACAGGGAACGTTAATGAGCCCAAAAAAGCCCTTGTTTCAGGTACGGCTGATGTTTCTGATTTTGCTATGACAGACCAACAAAATCAAAAATTCCTAGAGACTAATAAGTTACACACCCGACTTGCGGAAATTAATTATGACCAGGAGTCATATATCATAGATTCTTTAAGTATTACTGACGGCTACATAAAATTTGAATTAGATTCCGTTTCTAATAATCTTTTTCGAACTTTTAAGCTGGATGCAGTTAGAGATTCAACCGTTATTGCTGAAGAAAATGAAAAACCTGCTGTTGAAGTTGATTCCAATAATAGTTCTTCGCTTTACTATCGGGTAAATAATTTAAAAGTAAATAATACGGTTATGGACTATACAGATAATCTTACAGGGCAACCTTTTGATTATCATCTGAGCGAAATCGAAATTGATTCAGATAGTATTGCCAGTGATGCTGATTGGATTGATATTTATGCAAAAATGTTGCTTAACGACAGAGGTACATTAGATTCTAAAATAGGTTATGATCCTTCAAATTTACTTACGATGTCTATTGATATCACGGTAGAACGGTTCTTGCTTTCCGACTTAAATATATATGCAAACCATTATACCGGACACAGTATTTTACAGGGTGATATGTTCTACTACAGTAATTCAAAAATTACCAATGGAGATATTGTAAGTGAAAACCGTTTATTAGTAAAAGACGTTTCGGTGGATAGTGATGCAAATGGACTCTATAGTTTACCACTTAAATTTGCCATCTTCTTATTAAAAGATAAAAACGGGGATATTAATTTGGATGTGCCTGTTAGAGGTGATCTTAACGACCCTGAAGTGGCTATAGGGAAAATTGTCTGGACCACTCTTAAGAATATGATTACCAATGCTGTGGCAAAACCAATAAATTTTCTGGCAGGTTTGGTAGACGGTGATCCAAAAGAATTAGAAGCTATTGAGTATACCTATTTAGATTCCATCCCTACAGAAAAACAAATTAGACAGTTTGATCTCTTATTACAACTGGAAGAGAAAAAAGAAGGTCTGGAGATAGACATGGTGTATTATGTAGATCCTGATTTACAAAAGGAAGCACTTGCTGAGGCAAAAATAGGAGCATTGTATTTTGAAAAAACGCAGAAAGACTATCTAAAGGATGAAGAAGGTTTTAAGAGTTATGTACAAGCCCAAATTGAAGGAGATTCCCTGGATATAAAGCAAGTAATCATGCGGTTGGCGAATCCTATAGAAATAGATTCTTTATCAAGTCGCTTTAACAGGGCCCGAATTACTAGTGCAACTAGCTACCTTAAAGCAGCTAATGACTCTACCCAGATAATTATAAGGACAGCCGATTCCAAAGAACCTCTAAACAAGGGTTCTATACCCGTGTTCCAATTAGAATACTCCATGTTGGATGAAAATGGTGCTATGGCCAATGATAGTATTAATAAACCGTAATTATAAAAAATCAGGGAGGGTTATACGGTGGTCCCTGCCACTGCAGGCACCATTGTTCCCCATTTACCTGAAGGCGGAGAAGAGGTTAAAGTAGGCGATCAGACCTATGTACAGTTTGGAGAAACTTATTACCAGCCTATACAACTGGATGGGAAAGATATATGAGATTGTGGAAGTAAAGAAGGAGGAATAGTCAAGGGTGGAATAAGATCAGTTAGCCAGTCTGTTAAATATTTTTATGAGTACTTGTAATTTACGGGCTTACACAAATACATTGCTGATCTAATAAAATTCTTAGTAATTTTAAAAAGGGTTATTTTTAATCCGAGCCATACCCATAACCATGGCCATAATTGCAATGCCTGGCTTTCCCAAAGCCTATATCATTCATTTATGATATACTCCGGGTTTATGGAAGGGTTGGTAAGATAA
>JAHEBI010000121.1:0-6445 GCA_024642325.1 Eudoraea sp.
ATGGCCGAAGGAGATGAGGATTTCATCAACTCTGTTATTTCAGTATTCCTGGAAGAAGTGCCGCAGGATTTGGAAGATCTTGAGAATGCCATTAAAAAAGGAGATTACGAAAACGTCTATAAGCTGGCGCATAAAATAAAGCCAAATGTAGATTTATTAGGTATGGAACAGAGCAGGATAATTGCTCTGGAAATAGAAACTTTAGGTAAAGATCCCCAGAACAGCGGGGAAATTGAGAAAAAATTTCCATTGTTGAAAACAGATATTCATCAGGTAATTTCTGAGCTAAAAAAGGACTTTAGTCTCTGATGTTTGCAGAAATTATTACTATAGGAGATGAAATTCTAATCGGACAAATAGTAGATACCAATTCTGCTTTTATTGCTACTGAATTAAATAAGATTGGGGTTTCTGTTTTTCAGATAACGTCTGTTCAGGACGATAAATCTCATATTCTAAAGGCTTTAAAAGATGCTGAAACCAGGGCGCAAATAGTCATTATTACTGGCGGTTTAGGGCCAACCAAGGATGATATAACAAAGCATACCCTTTGTGAATTTCTGGATGATGTTCTGGTTGAAAACAAGCAGGTCTTAGCTCATATAGAAGAGTTGTTCAGGAATTAAATCACTACTACCCCTATTTCAAATATCAACAGGCAACAGGCCCTTGTACCCTCCAAGGCCCAGATATTGCACAATGCCTATGGCACTGCGCCGGGGATGTGGGTGGTTACTGATAAAACCACTATTATTTCCCTGCCAGGTGTGCCTTTTGAAATGAAAAACCTCATGAATAATGAAGTCATCCCAAAGATTGTAGCCACTTTTGATCGTCCTTACATTTACCATAAGACGATAATGACTTATGGACTGGGTGAAAGTGCCATTGCCGAAAGAATAGAAGATTGGGAAGAGGGGTTACCGGGTTTTATTAAACTGGCATACCTCCCTAATTTAGGAAAAGTAAGGTTACGATTAACGGCCAAAGGAACGGACAAGGAATTTTTAGAAGATGCCATTAAAAGAGAAACGGCCAAATTGTATGCCCTAATTGGTGATATCATCTATGGGGAAGAAGAAGATGGGTCTATAGAAGCAGGCGTCGCTAAATTGTTAACATCCAGAAAAATGACCCTCGCCACTGCGGAAAGTTTTACGGGAGGAAAAATTGCGGAGCAGATTACCGCTATTCCCGGGGCCTCTGCCTATTTTTTAGGAAGTGTGGTAAGTTATGCCACGCAGGTTAAAATAGATGTTCTAAAGGTGCCGGAGGAGTTGGTAAAAAAGAATTCTGTGGTTAGTGCAGAAGTGGCCAAAGCTATGGCTGTTAATGTCAGGGAGTTATTGAAGGCAGACTTTGCTGTGGCAACCACAGGCAACGCGGGTCCCACAAAAGGTGATTCAGAGGCACCCATAGGGACTGTTTTTATTGCAATTGCTACCCCTAATGAGGTATTGGTCGAAAAATTTACCATGGGAAATCACCGAACAAGGATAGTTCAAAAAGCGGTACATAAGGTTTTCCAGATGCTGCAAAAAGAAATTTTAAAATTCTAGAAGAGAATTTTGTCCATCACACAAAAATGAATTAAATTTGCAGCCTGTTTAAAATCAAGTAAAAAGTAGCGTAATGTCAAAAGTTTGTGAACTTACCGGAAAGAGAGCTATGTTTGGAAATAATGTATCCTTCTCTATTAATAAAACAAGAAGGAGATTTGATGTAAATCTTTCCAAAAAGCGTTTTTATATCCCGGAGGAAGATAGATGGATTACCTTGAAGGTTTCAACAAGGGCTCTTAAATCGATAAACAAAAAAGGTATTTCTGCTGTTTTAAAGGAAGCGAGAGCAAAAGGATTGATAAAATAATCCTTCAATATATAGATTACGATGGCAAAAAAAGGAAACAGAGTTCAGGTAATTTTGGAGTGCACAGAGCATAAAAATTCTGGCATGCCGGGAACATCCAGATATATTACAACGAAGAATAAGAAGAATAGTCCTGATAGGTTGGAGATTAAGAAATTTAATCCTATTCTCAAGAAAATGACTGTTCATAAAGAGATAAAATAAGAAAGCATGGCAAAGAAGACGGTAGCGAGTTTACAATCCAGTTCTAAAAGACTTACCAAAGCTATAAAAATGGTAAAATCACCAAAAACAGGTGCCTATACTTTTGTAGAATCTGTTATGCCACCAGAGATGGTGAACGAATGGTTGAATAAGAAATAATAAACTCACCAAAATTGAGTTCTAAGCCGCTTTCTATAGAAAGCGGCTTTTTTAATTTCATATATTTGCCAAACAACTTTTTATGGCGACATGAGCTTATTTAAAAAAATATTTACATCCCAGAAAAAAGAATCACTTGACAAAGGTTTGGAGAAGACTAAAACAAGCTTTTTATCCAAACTGAGTAAGGCTGTAGCAGGTAAATCCAAAGTGGATGATGACGTTTTGGATAAGCTCGAAGAAGTTTTGGTGACCTCTGATGTAGGTGTGGCTACAACCCTTAAGATTATTGAACGGATTGAGGCAAGGGTTGCCAGGGATAAATACATGGGAACAGAAGAATTAAATGGGATACTTCGGGAAGAAATTGCCGGCTTATTATCAGAAACTCATGCGGGCCTGGAGGAAGAATTCAATGTGCCGAAGAGCAATAAGCCATATGTGATCATGGTGGTTGGTGTCAATGGGGTAGGTAAAACGACCACAATTGGCAAACTGGCCTATCAATTAAAAAAACAAGGATTCAAAGTTGTTATAGGAGCAGCAGATACATTTAGGGCAGCCGCAATAGATCAGTTACAGGTCTGGGCAGAGCGTGTCGATGTTCCTTTGGTCAAACAAAAAATGGGCAGTGACCCCGCCTCAGTAGCTTTTGATACACTAAGTTCAGCAGTTACCCAGGGTGCAGACGTAGTTCTGATTGATACCGCAGGCAGATTGCACAATAAAGTGAATCTTATGAATGAACTTGGCAAGGTAAAGCGTGTTATGCAAAAGTGATTGAGGATGCCCCTCATGAAGTTCTTTTGGTACTTGACGGATCTACCGGGCAAAATGCTTTTGAACAGGCCAAAGAATTTACAAAGGCTACTGAAGTAACCTCCTTAGCGGTAACAAAATTGGATGGTACTGCCAAGGGAGGAGTTGTAATTGGTATTTCAGATCAGTTTCAGATACCGGTAAAATATATTGGCGTTGGCGAAGGAATTGAGGATCTTCAGATATTCAATAAGATTGAATTTGTTGATTCTTTCTTTAGTGGTGTCAATTGAAATTTATATACCTCATATTATTCACTTTTTTTTCAACGGTACTCGTTGCCCAAATTGAGGTTCCCGACGTCAGTCCGTTTTCAACACTTGAGCAGGATGTTGGCCTTACAAAAATCACGGTTGCCTATTCCAGACCTGGAGCGAAAGGCAGAAAAGTGATGGGAAGCCTTGTTCCTTATGGGCGCATATGGCGTGTGGGTGCCAATGAGTCTACGAAGTTTACCACAGATACCGATCTTACCATTATGGGAAATTATTTACAAAAGGGTACTTATGCCCTGTATGCCTTCCCATATGAGTCGTACTGGGAAGTGGTTTTTCACAAAAACACAGAACATTGGGGTGATGGAAGAAAAGCCTATGATCCCATGGATGATGCTTTCAGAATTAGGGTAAAGCCAAAGGAAATCGCTGATTATCAGGAAAACTTCCTGATTACATTTGACGAAATTGACCATGGCTCCATACATATGTTATGGTTATGGGAACATACCCTTATAGAAATTCCAATTTCAGTAGATACGGATAGTAAAATGATGGAGGAGATTGCAGTTGGAATAAAGGAAAATCCCACTGCCCAGACATATTATGAAGCGGCGCGTTATCTTCAGGAACGGGGTAAATCATATCCGGAAGCCCTTTCTTATCTGAACAAGGCCATTGAACTAGGCGGGGATACCTATTATTTTTACAGGGTTAAATCTTTGGTTGAAGCGGCTTTGGAGGAATATGATACTGCCATTATTTCGGCCCGGAAATCATTGGAATTAGCCCAAAAAGAAGGGAAAGATGAATTTGTACGCTTGAATGAATTAAACATCTCTGCCTGGAACATTAAACAAGTAAACCAGAAAAAATGAAAAAAATAGTTTTCCTGCTTTGCTTGCTCTCCATTATTTCCTGTAGGGAAGCCAAAGAAACAGATTATTCCTCTGTGGTGCTTTGGGAGCCTTATAATGACTCCTCTGATGTGGCTGCAAACCAGGATCATGAGAAATCGCGAATGCAATACAAACTCATTCAATCCAGGGTAACCGATAAAAATGATATATTCAGGCCGCTGTATCACGAAGTGGTTAAAATGTCTGAGACTGAGTATCAACAACTCAAGCCTTTGATATTTGAACGGGATATACCCACCATTCAAAAGCACATAAAGGCAGGCAAATTTACCTATGAAATTTTGGTTCGGTTTTTTCTCTACAGAATTTATCAGTTTGAACTTGATAATAAAACTTCATTACACACTATAATAGCTTTTAATGAAAATGTGGTAGAGGAAGCCAGGAAGCTGGATAAATTAATTTCAGAAGACCGTCATCCAATTTTTGGTATGCCCATTCTCCTTAAAGACAATATTGGTACTGCCGGGATGATTACAACGGCAGGATCAATTGCCCTGATGCAAAATGAAACGGAGGATGCCTTTATTGTCAAACAGTTGAAAGAAAAAAAGGCACTGATTTTGGGTAAAGTTAACCTTAGTGAATGGGCATATTATATGTGTAATGGCTGTCCATCCGGATATAGCGCTATTGGCGGCCAAACTTTAAATCCGTACGGAAGAGGTGTTTTTGAGACAGGGGGTTCCAGTTCGGGAAGCGGAACAGCGGTGGCCGCAAATTATGCGGTAGCAGCTGTAGGAACGGAGACTTCCGGTTCTATCCTGTCTCCATCGAGTCAAAATTCAGTAGTTGGTTTAAAACCTACAATCGGACTTTTGAGCAGATCGGGCATTGTGCCAATTTCAAGCACACTGGATACTCCCGGGCCAATGACAAAGAGTGTAGTTGATAATGCCATATTGTTATCAGCAATGACAGGTAAGGATGTCGCTGATAAAAAATCTGTGGAGATGGATAAAGATTATCTTGATGTGGTTTTGAATCCTGGAAGTCTGGCGGGAAAGCGCTTAGGGGTTTTTAAAGCTCTGTTAGAAACAGATTCAATTTATAGGAATACCATAAACAAACTTAGGGAAATGGGTGTGGAGGTAATAGAATTTACGCCACCTGAAGTATCCATGGATGGGTTTCTGACGCTTCTCAATATAGATATGAAAAACGATCTCCCCGAATATCTTAACAACAATATCAAAAATAAAGATGTAATTCCTATCCGTAATCTCGAGGATGTGGTGGAATTTAATTTGCGCGATTCATTGTTGCGCATTCCCTATGGACAAGCTATTTTTTATGGTATATTGAAAGATTCAACTACTTTGGAAGAACTAGATAGCATCAAAAATAGATTGGAGGCAAATGGAAGAAAGTTTTTCGATACGGCTATGAATCTTTACGACTTGGATGCTATTTTATCGATAAACAATTACCATGCGGGTTATGCTGCAGTGGCTGAATACCCGGCATTAACTATTCCCATGGGCTATAAGGAAACCGGGGAGCCCATAAGCCTTACGTTTATTGCAAAACCTTTTCATGAAAACGATTTACTAAAATTAGGCCGTGCTTTTGAGTCCGCCACAAAAATCAGAAAACCTCCTTTGGTTTATAATTAGCTTAAATAATTACTTACCTTTTGACATTGAAACATAATAAGGTATACTAAATCAACTACAAATAAGTGCAAAAATCCAAATACAAGAAATCCTAAAACCTATAATTTGAATAAGCCACTTCTACATATTATTCTCTTCTTAGTTTTAATGATCTTGCCACACATAAAAGGATTTGCTCAAAAAACAGACACAATAGTTCATGTAAATGGGAATGTGTTAAAAGGCGATTTCAGACAAATGCAATACGGGGTAATTACATTGAAAATGGATGGAATGGGTACAATAAATGTAGAGGTACCTTATGTGAAGACTTTTAATTCGAATAAGCAATTTGAAATAAAAATGAAAAACGGTATCATTTATTTTTCGTCTTTTGAGGCTTCTGAAACTTATAAAAAAGTTATGGTTATAAGGAATGGACAGCGAGAAGAAATATTAATTGATGACATTGTTGAAATTCATCCAATAAAAGGAAATTTTTGGAAGAAGTTTAGTGGAAACTTAAGTCTGGGCGGAAATTATTCAAAAAGTAGTGATGTTTCCACATTGGCCTTTTCCGGTAATTTGAATTTTAGGAATATGAAGACATTTTTTGATTTAGTTTGGAATTATAATTTGTCTTACCAGGGGGATAGCTTAATAA
>JAHEBI010000121.1:6455-7225 GCA_024642325.1 Eudoraea sp.
CTTCTATGGTAGCACTGGGTACCAGCCAAAATTTACAATTGGGAATAAGGCGAAGGTATAATTTAAGTTTAGGGATGATTAAAGATATTACATATAATTACTGGAATAGGCTATATATTGGTGGAGCTCTAAGCGGAATTAATGAAAAATCTTATGATAACACAGGGAATAGTTCAGAACTTGCTGGTGTTATACGATTGGGTTGGGAAGTATATAAATTAACAAATCCAAAAGTATGGGTAAATTCCACTATTAATTATATACCCTATATTACAGGAGGCTCGCGAGATAGAATAAGCGCTAACTTCAATCCAAGTATTAGTATAATAAACAATAATTTCAAGGTTGGTTTTACTTTTTACTACAACTATGATAGTAGCCCGCCGCCAGGATCCTTGTCAAATGATGATTATGGAATAAACCTGCAACTGACTTATTATATAAATTAATGATAATTGCTCTAAAAAAAGCAACCCGTTTCTTGAGCCAATTAGATTGGTTAATTGGCGCACTTTGAACAAAGCAAAGGTTTCTCCTCTGGCCAAATAAGGAAATTAAATTATTCGACGAAGTTGCTGATTTTTTCCCAGAGGGCGTTGTCAAAACTTGACGGACCCAACAAACTCTCACCCCCATTTTCTCCCATTCTGACTATTACCAGGCCCTTACTGGGAACTATATATAGCTTCTGGTCATTTTTACCCAGGCCGGAATACATATCCGGTGGTGCATTAGGGATAAGCATCCCATTAAATGTGATTTGTAAAGTG
>JAHEBI010000491.1 GCA_024642325.1 Eudoraea sp.
GATTTGCAGAAACCGATGCAAGAAATAAAGCCTCCAAGCATCTGCCTTCTGAAGCGGATAAGAATGTTCCGGTGAAAATAGCCGGCAACACTTTTTTGTGGAGGATCTTGGAGAGTGATATGTATAAAGACTCCATTCTTAAATTCAAAACTGATTTGAAAGCAGATGAGGATTGGACCAGGAAATTATATATGAGCCTGGTAGACAGTACTTTATACGATATTTATAATCAGGAACCGGGCAGAGAAAAGAAATCGGAGAAAGAAATTCTCGAATTTATCTTCACCGATTTAATGATGGCCAATGAAGACTTTACACAATACGTAGAAGATATTTTCAGCAATTGGGATGATGACGCCGATATGCTTCGCTTGCTGGTTCTTCATTTTATAAATAAGCCAAACAGTTTTAAGGCAGATGAAATGGTGGGTAAGGAAAAAACCCTATTTGCTGTTGAACTGCTGGAAACCGTGAATTTGCGTACTGCGCAATTGGATGAAATCATTAAGCCAAAGTTGAGAAATTGGGATCCTGAGCGTTTAGCTCAGTTAGATACTATCATACTGCAGATGGGGGTTTGTGAATTCCTGTACTTTGGTACCATTCCGGTGAAAGTTACCATTAATGAATATATTGACCTGGCGAAGGAATATAGTACGCAGCAAAGTGGTCAGTTTGTAAATGGGATATTGGATAATATCAGAAAGGAACTGGAATCAAAAAATCAAATTCAGAAAACAGCCTTTTCCCGAACCGGAAAAGCATAACCCTCCTTCAGGAATTCCTGATTTTTTAGAAATATTAACCCATTTTTGCAATGGATTCATTTTTAAAAATAAAATTATGAAAAAGTTTATTGTAGCCTCTTTTTTGCTTGGATCCCTTTTTTGTACATCCTGTATTGATGAGTCATCAAACGAAGGTGGAGATTCAGGCTTAGCAACATCTAATGGAAATGCCACTACGGTACCTACTTATCTGACAGAAATTCAATGGACCGAAACAAAAAAGGATTTAGGGTCTATAAAGGAAGGACAATCTGTGGAAGTGGTTTATGAATTTAAGAATATTGGAAGCATGCCGCTGGTTATTCAAAATGTAAAAGCTGCCTGCGGATGTACTATTCCTGAAAAACCGGAAGAACCGGTTCTCCCCGGAAAGACCGGATTGATAAGAGCCCGCTTTAACAGCGATGGAAGGGTAGGTGCAAATCATAAAACGATTACTGTTTTTGCCAATACAGCCGGCACCAAGGAACATGAACTGGAATTTGATATAGAAGTGAAGGAAAAATCTGCTTCCTTCTGATAATTGATATTAATTATTTATATAAACATTTATGACACACGCATTTGTTATTTTAGCAGCTAATCCCGGAGGGGATGGCGGAGGCCTTCAATTTGTATTTTTAGGAGCCATGATTTTGGTTTTTTGGTTGTTTATGATCAGACCACAGGCTAAAAAAGCCAAAGACCAAAAAAAGTTTATCGAAAACCTTCAAAAGGGAGATAAGATTGTAACCATTGCCGGCATTCATGGTAAAGTAAACAGGGTTCATGAAGATGGCACCATGGAACTGGAAACCAGCCCGGGAAGTTACATCAGAATTGAAAAAAGCGCTGTTAGTATGGAGTGGACTGCCAATGTAAATAAGCCGGCAACCACTGAAAAGAAGTAACTATTTTTTCTTTCCTTTAATTTATTAACACGGCATTATTCAATGATAGTGCCGTGTTTCTTTTATTTGCACCAAATGAAAGGATACCTGTTTCTTATAATAGTTTCCCTGCTATGCAGCAATGCATTGGTGGCCCAAAATGACACCCTCGCACCTGTGAATTCAGGGGGAGACTCATCAAGGGTATTGCGTATTATACGCTCAGCGCGCTTAAATATCGAAAAGATTGATTCTGTTACTACTCTGCAGTCATTGGCGGGTAATGTATTGGTAAGGCAGGGTGGTACCCTTTTTAGTTCAGATAGCGCCGTTATCAACCAGTTT
>JAHEBI010000122.1:0-4855 GCA_024642325.1 Eudoraea sp.
TCTATCCCAAATTGGGACACTTTTAAAGGAGTACCAATAGTAAACCCTATTCCCATTACGGGAATATGAAAAGAATGGACATTTGTCATGCTAAATTTTATTTAGGACATACACGGTTTGAAATGGAGCGTAATTTGCCAGGATAAAATTCCTGATAAAAACGATCGGAAAATATGATATTTGTCAGTTTGACCTAATAATTTTAACTGGGTTTTTCGAAGATACTATTGTAATCATAATACTAAAACAAACCATCCACCCAGCTTTTTGCCATTTTTGGATCAGCCAGAATAGTCCTTTCATTGTGAAGTTTTCAACGCTGCACTTTTGAGAATTACCGAATTTATAATTAACCCTGGCGCTAATTTCGCTTATATCTTAGTTTACAAATCAAATTTAAAGGTTGATGCATCAAAAGCCTAACATCATTTGTTTTAGATTTTTTTGAATAGTTATGACATACATGATAAACTAAGAAATCGATGTTAATTGGCCTTGTTTTGAAAAAAACCAAACCCGCTAAGAATCACTAAGGCCTATACCCATTTTTTTCTTACTAAATTTGGAATTCACATAAGAACTACACAAATGAAAAAAATTTGGGTTTGGTCCATTACTGCGGCACTGGCCGGATTTCTATTCGGCTTTGATACCGTTGTTATTTCTGGCGCCGATAAAACACTTCAGTCCTTATGGGATTCCTCCGATATGTTTCATGGAGTAATAGTCATAGGCATGGCCCTTTGGGGTACTGTTGCCGGGGCTTTACTAGGTGGTTTCCCTGCAAATAAAATTGGCAGAAAGAAAACGTTAATTTGGATAGGTATTTTTTATACCATCTCCGCTTTGGGCTCTGCTCTTTCAAATGATCCTATAACCTTTGCTGTTTTTAGGTTTATTGGTGGACTGGGTGTAGGGGCTTCAACCATTGCAGCACCTGCTTATATTTCAGAGATTGCCCCGGCAAAGGACCGCGGGAAACTTGTTGGTTTGTATCAGTTTAACATTGTCTTTGGTATCCTGATCGCTTTTTTCTCCAACTACCTGTTAAATGGAATAGGTGAAAACGCCTGGCGATGGATGGTAGGTGTTGAGGCCATCCCGGCGGCCATTTATACAATATTTGCATTTACAATTCCTAAAAGCCCAAGATGGTTGTTATCTAAAAAACGTGTTGATGAAGCGAAGGAGGTTCTTCAAATTATTAACCCCGATTTGGATCCTGAGCATTTAATGATGGAGATCGAAAAAGAGAGTGAAACCACTGTTCCCGGTGAGAATATTTTCCTTAAAAAATACCGCTTTCCGCTGATCCTTGCTTTTTGTATTGCATTTTTTAACCAATTGTCCGGGATTAATGCTTTCTTATATTATGCCCCCCGAATATTGGAAGAAGCTGGCCTGGGGGCAAGTACAGCGCTATTGAGTAGTATTGGTATAGGGGTAACCAATATGTTATTTACTTTGCTGGGGATATACCTGATAGACCGAATGGGCAGAAAACAATTAATGTATTTGGGCTCTATTGGCTATATAATTTCTCTGTCCCTTGTGGCCTGTGCATTTTTCCTCCACTGGGAAGGGATATCAGTAGCCTTCTTCTTATTCCTTTTTATTGCGGCTCATGCCATAGGACAAGGTACAGTTATCTGGGTGTTTATATCTGAAATATTCCCAAATCATTTAAGGGGTTACGGGCAAAGCTTTGGAAGCTCTGTACACTGGATTCTGGCAGCAGTAGTACCTTCTTTGATACCAATATTGTTTGCTACTATAGGTCCGGGTATTGTATTTACATTTTTTGCATTGATGATGTTTTTGCAACTGCTCTTTGTGGCATTTGTAATGCCGGAGACCAAAGGTATATCACTGGAAGAATTAAGTAAGTCTCTCACAAGAACTAAAAAGAGAAAGACCAGGTTGACAGAATAAAAGATGTTAAATATGATCAGCCGGCTAATAATTTTATAATACGGATTAAGAAAAATTATAAAAAAATTGAAAACATCAAATCAGTTTTGATTCTTACATATTTTCAATCCGGGATGGACCAGAACTATCAAAATTTGAACAGGTGTAGATAATTAATCAGAATTACTAAGTCAATTCACCATTAGCTTCTTTATCCCTAAGATATTTTACCAGTTCAAGGGCATCAGGCACCACATCGCTGCATAACACAATGAGAGAACCTTTTTCTGCATGAGCCACAGCATGTGTGATTGCATCTTTTTCCGATGGGATGACAGTTGTTTTTTTATTGGGATCCCGTTTCTTAATACCAGCATTCAACATATTGATGAGGTCACTCTCAGATTTACCTCTTAGATTTTTATCCTGTCTTATGATGATTTCGTCAAACATTTCTGCGGCAATGCTACCCATCTCATTATTGTCCTCTTCCCTGCGGTCTCCAATACCTGCTATGATACCAACCTTAACAGTGGCGTCCAGGTTGTCTGTAAACTTTTGAAGAGCTCTCATCCCGGCAGGGTTATGGGCATAGTCCAGCAGGATATCAAAGTTCTTGAACTTAAACATGTTTAAACGCCCGGGAGTACTTGAAGCAGAAGGGATAAAAGTTTCTAGAGCTGCCTTGGTATCTTCAATACTAATGCCCTGAACATTTGCGGCGATTATTGCCGGCAGAATATTTTGAATCATAAAACGCGCTTTTCCGCCATAGGTGAGTGGGATATTTTCTGCTTTCATGATTCGCATTTTCCATTCACCCCTGCACAGGGTTACATAACCGTTCTCATATATAGCAGTTATTCCACCTATTCTTTGCAAGGCCTGTATCCTCGGATTCTTTTCATCCATGGAAAAGAGGGCCAGATTGCAATTGATATTCCTGCGCATTTCATACACCAAATCGTCATCTGCATTTAAGATAGCATAACCTTCAGGTAAGACCGTTTCCGGCACTACAGCCTTCACTTTGGCGAGTTGTTCAATAGTATGAATTCCTTTTAAGCCCAGATGGTCTGCTGAAACATTGGTGACAATAGCCACATCACATTTCTTAAAACCGAGTCCGGCCCTTAACAATCCCCCTCTTGCGCATTCCAGTACGGCAAAATTTACAGTTGGGTCTTTTAACACAAATTCTGCACTTGTGGGACCCGTGCAGTCCCCTTTCATCAGCATCCTGTTTTGAATATAAACCCCATCACTGGTGGTATAGCCAACTCTGTGACCGTTCATCTTGGCAATATGCGCAATTAACCGGCTGGTAGTTGTCTTCCCGTTCGTGCCGGTAACGGCCACAATCGGGATCCGTCCGGTGTCTCCTTTTTGTGGGAATAATTTATCTACAACAGGGGCAGCAACATTCCGTGGCAGACCCGTAGTAGGAGCCAGGTGCATCCTGAAACCGGGACCGGCATTTACCTCCAATACAGCACCCCCTGTATCTGAAAGGGGCTGACTTATATCACTGGTCATGATGTCAATTCCGCAAATATCGAGGTCTATGATCTTTGAAATCCGTTCAGCCATGGAGACATTAGCAGGATGAACAATATCTGTTACATCCTCTGCAGTTCCTCCGGTACTTAAATTGGCAGTGTCTTTGAGAATTAATTTTTCACCTTCCTTCAATACAGATTCCGTTGTGTAACCTGCATCTGCAATAATGGTTTTGGTAAGATCGTTAATAGTTATTGCGGTAAGTACTTTTTCATGCCCGTATCCCCTTCTTGGATCCTTATTCACTTTAGTGACTAATTCTTCGATAGAGGAAGTTCCGTCTCCCACAACATGTGCGGGAGTTCGTTTTGCCGCAGCAACAAACTTATAGTTGATAACTAAAAGGCGGTAATCTTCCCCCGTAATATACTTCTCTACTATGACCCTCCGTGACACTTCTTTGGCGACCTTAAATGCTACAAGTGCTTCCTCGTAAGAATTAATATCAACAGTAATTCCCCTGCCGTGGTTGCCATCAATAGGTTTAATAACCAGTGGGTAACCTACATATTTGCAGGCATCCTCCAGTGAACTTTCACTGCTGAGAATATCGCCACGGGGTACTTCAACCTCGGCCTGTTCCAGGAGATATTTGGTATCCTCCTTATCGCACGCCAATTCAACTCCAATACTACTGGTTTCACTGGTGACCGTGGCCTGTATTCTTTTCTGATTGGCTCCATACCCCAGTTGCACAAGGGAATATTTATTTAAACGTATCCATGGTATACCGCGGTTTTGTGCCTCTAACACAATAGATCCTGTACTGGGCCCAAGTCGTTCAGATTCCCGAAGTTCACGCATACGCTGAATATCTTCTTGAAGATCATAAGGTTCCCCGGCAATTAAAGCCTCACAAATACGAACGGCGGCCTTGGCAGCATATCTGCCTACAGATTCTTCAATATAGGAGAAAACAACGTTGTAAACCCCTTTCTCACCGTATCCGCGCGTTCTTCCGAAACCGGTATCCATATCAGCCAGAGTTTGTATTTCCAGTGCTATATGCTCAATTACATGGCCCATCCAAGTTCCTTCATCTACCCGCATAAAAAAACCTCCTTCGCATCCTTCTGAGCATCTGTGTGAATACATGGAGGGAAACATTTCCCGAATACGGTCTGCGAAGCCATCAATTTTATTGGTCGGAAGATCCTCCATTTCTTCTAAATCCAGAACCATAACTATTAGTCTGTGACGTCGAATAGACCAATAGTTTGGTCCCCTCATGGCATTTATTTCTCTTATTTTCATGACCTTATATTATATGGTTTTACAGCTGATTTATGAATTGGCCTCAAGCTCTGAAACTGTAATTTTCCTGTTAAAATGAGTTGGATAAGTTCCTTGTAATTTCATAAATATATGACATTTTTTATAACAT
>JAHEBI010000122.1:4865-7144 GCA_024642325.1 Eudoraea sp.
TAGATAGTGATAAATATGGCCATAAACGGAACCCTAATTCCTATAGGTGGAAATGAAGATAAAGGGATAGAAACTGGTGAACAGTTTCATCTTGAATTTATTCAGGAAAGTATCCTCTCAAGGGTAGTGCGAGAAAGTGGGGGTAGGGAGGCACAAATCGTGGTCATTCCAACAGCCTCGAGTATTCCCAACGAAGTGAGTAACAGTTATGTGAATGCCTTTGGCAAATTAGGATGCAGTAAGGTGCACATCATGGATATCCGGGACAGGAAAGAGTCTGAAAATCCTGAGAATCTGGAAATGATTGGCAAGGCGCAATGTGTTATGTTTTCCGGCGGAAATCAGTCCAAAATCACTACAAAAATTGGGAATACCAAATTACATGAAATTCTTCTTGAACGATATAGGAAGGACGCTTTGGTGATAGCGGGTACAAGTGCAGGTGCCATGTGTATGTCCAGTGAAATGATAGCAGGGGGCAGCAGTACGGAATCTTTTATTAAAGGAGCCGTAAAAATGGATACTGGAATGGGGTTTATTTCAAACTTAATTATAGACTCGCATTTTATTAGGCGTGGCCGTTTTGGAAGACTTGCCGAAGCGGTAGCTAAATATCCGCAAATGATGGGCATTGGCTTAGCAGAAGACACAGGGCTGGTTATTAAAAAAAGCAGCACCTTTGAGGTAATAGGATCCGGAATGGTTATAATGTTTGATCCAAGAAAGTTAAAGCATAATAACGAAAAAATTCTTGAAAAAGGAACTCCCATGTCCCTGATAAATCTAAAAACTCATGTCCTGGCCAACGGGGACCGTTTTAATATGAAGAGAGGTAAAGTGAAAGTATTACCACTTGATTCCCCCTTCCTTACCTCTTAATCTCTTAATTCTTGTAAATACTGATTTCCTCAGTGCCATCAGATGTTTTGCAGGCTCTGTACATGCCTTCCGTATTAAATGGCATGGCAATATTACCCAGGGCGTCAACAGCAATTAAACCGCCATCACCCCCAATTCTCAGTAAACGATTTTGGATTACCTCTTCCGCTGCATCCTGAAGCGACAGATTTTTGTATTCCATAAGACAAGACAGGTCATAGGCTATCACCCCTCGTATGAAATATTCGCCGCTACCCGTGCAGGAAACAGCACATGTTTTATTGTTGGCATAATTTCCTGCTCCAATCATGGGGCTATCCCCAACTCGGCCAAATTGTTTGTTGGTCATACCCCCGGTAGAAGTACCAGCAGCAACATTTCCCAGACTATCGCAGGCCACAGCTCCTACGGTTCCAAATTTAGAATCTTTATTTCCGGAATGGTCTAGCTTAAAACCCTCTGTGCCCCTGATCTCCTGCCACTGTTGGTAGCGAAGTTCATCATAGAAATAGTCTTCATTTTCCAGATGGTAATGAAGTTTTTTCGCAAATTGCATGGCGCCTTTAGCTGCCAGGAATACATGTTCACTTTTTTCCATAACATCACGGGCAAGGCTAATGGGGTTTTTTATTCCACTTACCAAAGACACGGCGCCTGCATTCAGGGTTTTTCCATCCATTATAGAAGCATCCATTTCATGTTTCCCTTCGGAGGTGAATACACTTCCTTTTCCGGCATTGAACAAATGCGAATCCTCAAGTATTTTAACTGATGCCTCTACAGCCTCTATAGCAGATACACCCGATTTCAAAAGCCAATATCCTTTTTGTAATGCACTTTCTAACGCGGCTTTATACAAATTTTCTTTTTCAGGAGTCATCATTCCTTTGACAAGGGTTCCGGCACCTCCATGAATAGCAATGGCAATTTTTTTCATACTTCTAAATAACTCCGATGAGCCTATTTCGCATTCTTTGTTTTCAGAATATTTTCAATAATGATTTTGGCATGAATGCGTGAATTTTCTATAAACCATTTATGGGTTTCCATCCCCCCGCAAATTACTCCGGCGAGATAAATTCCTTTTATATTGGTTTCCATGGTTTCAGGATTGTAATTTGGTAATTTTTTCTCATCCTCAGAGAATTCAATTCCTGCCTTTTCCAGAAATTCAAAGTTTGGGGTATATCCGGTTAAGGCCAAAACAAAATCATTTTTTAAGGTAAGAGCCCCATCCGGTGTATCCAGCACTATTTCCTCATCCCGTATCTCTTTCACGGAGGTGTTATAATAGGCTTTAATACTTCCTTCTTCAATTCTGTTAATAATATCAGGGCGAACCCAGTATTTAACCCGTTGGCCTACCTCGGGACCTCTGATAATCAAAGTTACTTCAGCAC
>JAHEBI010000123.1 GCA_024642325.1 Eudoraea sp.
GGGAAATGTTTGACATCAAGATTTATGTGCATGCCGATTCCGATGAACGACTCATCAGGAGGCTCAAAAGAGATATTAATGAACGAGGGAGAGATTTGACAGAAGTTCTGAACAGATATCAGACCACCTTGAAACCTATGCACGATCAATTCATAGAACCAACAAAGGAATATGCAGATATCATTATTCCAAATAACAAATACAATACGGTAGCCGTAGACATTGTGCGCACTATTATTAATGAAAAATTAAGCTAATGGGTTGGAAAGCTATCAGAAATAAAAAATGGTTCGGGATACTTACAAATATTTATGTGCTGGTGCTCACTGCATTTGTCATATGGATGGCTTTTTTTGACACCAATTCATTACTTATCCATATGGAATTGAGAAAAGAAATCAAAAAACTGGAAAAGACCCAGGAATTCCTGAAAGAGGAGATAGCCAAGGATAAGGAAATTATTGAAAAACTCTCAGATCCTAAAGAATTGGAAAAATTTGCCCGGGAAAACTATTACCTTAAAAAAAAGAACGAGGAAATTTATTTGATTGAGTACGAGGATAGTATAAAACAAAAAGGAGATGAATAAAGAACAATTGTTTGCCGATTTTTCGGCAGTTTCCTCAAAAGCCTGGAAGCAAAAGATTCAGGCAGATCTAAAAGGCGCAGATTACAATGAAACATTGATCTGGGAATCGCCGGAAGGCATCAAAGTCAAACCTTTTTACCACGCTGATGACCTGGATGGAAACCCTTTAAACTTGCCCGTTTCAGGATGTGAATGGCTGATTGGACAGCATATTTTGGTTCAAAATGATATTGAAGCCAATCAATTGGCGCTGAACGCCATAAAAGGTGGCGCCGAGAGTTTGATTTTTACCATCGCCAAACCCGATTCGAAACCGGAGGCCATTTTAAATGGTATGGATCTTAATTTAATACCCGTACACTTCCATTTTCAATTTTTGTCTGTCCGGTATATAAAAGAACTTCTTGCTTATGCAGATTCTGCCAAGGAGAATATTTACTTACATATTGATATTTTAGGGAATTTTTGCAGGACGGGAAACTGGTTTGTAAATTTTCAGGCAGACCACATTGCACTGGAAGAAATTTTCAATGCAGCTGCAAACACACCAACTTTAAGTATTGATGTTTCACTCTATCAGAATGCAGGAGCTAACAGGGTGCAAGAACTGGCTTATGCAATTGCACATGCAAATGAATACCTTAATTTTTTGCAGGAGAAAAAACTAATTCACTCAGATCTGAAAATTTGCTTTAAAGTGGCCACGGGTGGAAATTACTTTTTTGAGATTGCCAAACTAAGAGCCTTACGCCTTCTCTGGCATACTCTTGCAGTTGAATTCGGAATTCTGGCAGATTGTCATATTTTGGCTTGCCCATCAAATCGAAACAAGACTATATATGACTACAATGTAAATCTGCTCAGAACCACAACGGAGTGTATGTCTTCAATTCTTGGTGGTGCTGATACCGTTTATAATTTAGCATATGACGCTATATATCATCAAAGCAACGAATTTGCAGACAGAATAGCCCGAAATCAGTTACTCATCCTAAAGGCTGAGAGTTATTTGGACAAAATTGCGAATCCGTCTGATGGTGCCTATTATATTGAATCACTTACACGGCAAATGGCAGAAAAGGCATTGGATATCTTCAAACAAATTGAGAAAGGTGGTGGTTTTTTACAACAGTTAAAAGCGCACAATATTCAGAGAAAAATAAGGGAAAGTGCACTTAAGCAACAAATACAATTTGACTCCGGGAAAGAGATATTGGTTGGAAGTAATAAGTACTCCGAAGATATAGACAAAATGAAGTCAGAATTGCAAAGAAATCCGTTTGCAAAAAATAATCCTCGAAAAACCATTATTGAGCCAATAGTGGAAATTCGTATGGCTGAATCAATGGAAAAAATAAGGCTGGATCATGAGTAGAAAAGAACTTCAGCATCTAACTATAAAGGCTATTAAGTTTAATGGGAAGGAAGAATTAAATACCCCTGTATTTGATACTGCTGAGGATATACCTCTAAAGTCTTTTTTCTCAAAAAAAGATCTAGAACATATAGACCACCTGGATTTTGCCGCCGGTATTACCCCAAACTTACGAGGCCCTTATTCTACAATGTATGTCCGACGGCCCTGGACCATAAGACAGTATGCCGGTTTCTCCACAGCACAGGAAAGCAATGCCTTTTACAGACGTAATCTGGCAGCTGGTCAAAAAGGTCTTTCTGTGGCATTTGACCTGCCGACCCACAGAGGCTATGACAGCGACCACGAACGTGTGGTTGGAGATGTTGGTAAAGCGGGGGTGGCCATTGATTCTGTGGAGGATATGAAAATATTGTTTGATGGTATTCCCCTGGATAAAATGTCCGTGTCCATGACAATGAACGGTGCTGTACTTCCAATTATGGCATTTTATATAGTTGCTGCAGAAGAACAAGGGGTGTCGCCTGAACAACTGGCAGGGACTATTCAAAATGATATTCTTAAGGAATTTATGGTTAGAAATACCTACATCTACCCACCTGCTCCATCTATGCTGATAGTTGCAGATATTTTTGAATTTACCAGCAAATTTATGCCCCGATTTAACAGCATAAGTATTTCAGGTTATCATATGCAAGAGGCCGGGGCCACCGCCGATATTGAACTTGCCTACACCCTGGCTAATGGACTCGAATATATCAGAACGGGATTGAAAGCAGGGCTAGACATTGATCAGTTTGCACCCAGGCTTTCTTTTTTCTGGGCTATTGGAATGAACCATTTCATGGAAATTGCCAAGATGAGGGCAGGTAGAATGCTTTGGGCTAAACTCGTAAAACAGTTTAATCCTGAAAATCAAAAATCACTTGCATTAAGAACACATTGTCAGACTAGCGGCTGGAGCCTTACCGAACAAGATCCTTTCAACAATGTTGCAAGAACAACTGTTGAAGCATTGGCAGCAGCCTTTGGAGGCACTCAAAGTTTACATACAAATGCATTGGATGAAGCTATTGCTTTACCCACCGATTTTTCTGCACGTATCGCCAGAAACACCCAGATCTATCTTCAGGAGGAAACAAAAATCACCAAAACGGTTGATCCCTGGGCGGGGAGTTATTATGTCGAATATTTGACACATGAATTGGCCCAAAAAGCCTGGGCTCTTATTCAGGAAGTTGAGGATCATGGAGGAATGACCAAAGCAATTGAAGCGGGTATCCCTAAAATGAGGATCGAACAGGCTGCGGCCAAAAAGCAGGCGCGCATAGACAGCGGACGAGATATTATTGTTGGGGTCAATAAATTTCAATTGGAGGAAGAAGATGAATTACAAATTCTGGAGGTAGATAATGCAGAGGTTCGAAGACAACAAATAGATCGATTAGATACATTAAAAAAGGAGCGGAATAACCCTGATTTAAAACAAATCCTGTATAAATTAACACAGGCTGCTAAAAATAAATCAGCTGCTAAATCAGTCAAGGGTGAAAACAATTTGTTAGCTTTAGCTATAGAAGCCGCCAGGGCTAGGGCAACTCTTGGAGAAATTAGCGATGCTCTGGAAGTTTCTTTTGGGAGATATAAAGCAAAAATTCAATCGTTTACCGGGGTGTACGCAAAAGAAATAAAAGACGACCAAAGTTTTAATAGGGCCAGAGAACTGGCAGATAAATTTGCAGTACAGGAAGGTCGAAGACCTAGGATTATGATTGCAAAAATGGGCCAGGATGGGCATGATCGTGGTGCTAAGGTTGTGGCTACCGGATATGCCGATCTCGGTTTTGATGTTGATATAGGACCTTTATTTCAAACACCTGCAGAGGCTGCGAAGCAGGCCATGGAAAATGATGTCCATATTCTTGGTGTTTCTTCTTTGGCGGGCGGTCACAAAACATTGGTTCCACAGGTTTTGGAGGAACTAAAAAAATATGGCAGGGAAGATATCATGGTAATTGTAGGTGGGGTAATCCCTAAACAAGATTATCAATACTTATTTGATGCCGGAGCCACGGCCGTATTTGGACCGGGGACCAAAATTAGCGATGCGGCTATTCAAATACTGGATATTTTACTTGATTAATTCCTGGAGAGACCTAAGCATTTTCCTTAAATCTATACTTTAACCAACTTTAACGTTTTGCCCGAGTTATTCACTTTGTGTTAACAAAATACATTTTTTGGCATTGTAAATAATCGTATTTTTAACCCCTAACTTACTTTTATTATGGGCAAAATTATTGCTATAGCAAACCAAAAGGGTGGGGTTGGAAAAACTACCACTACAGTAAATCTCGCTGCCTCACTGGGTGTACTGGAAAAAAAGGTGTTGTTAATTGATGCTGATCCCCAGGCCAATGCAACTTCAGGACTGGGTATTGATGTAGATAGTATTCAAATTGGCACCTACCAGCTATTAGAGCATACCAGGACTGCCGGAGAAACCATCATTCAGACCTCTTCACCTAATGTAGATCTTATACCGGCACACATAGACCTTGTTGCCATCGAAATAGAATTAGTAGATAAGGATGAAAGGGAATATATGATGAAAAAAGCCATAGGTGATTTAAGAGCTTTGTACGACTATATTCTGATCGACTGTGCTCCATCTTTAGGCTTACTTACCCTAAATGCCTTAACCGCAGCAGATTCTGTAATTATTCCTATACAATGTGAATATTTTGCATTGGAAGGATTGGGGAAATTGTTAAATACCATAAAAAGTGTGCAAAGGATTCACAATCCCGAATTGGATATTGAGGGGATGTTGTTAACTATGTACGATTCCAGATTGCGACTTTCTAATCAGGTTGTGGAAGAGGTTAAGAAACATTTTTCCGACATGGTTTTTGACACCATTATTCAGCGCAACGTTCGTTTGGGGGAGGCGCCAAGTTATGGGGAAAGTATCATAAAATATGACGCCAGCAGTAAAGGTGCTACAAACTACCTGAATATGGCTAACGAGCTGCTGAAAAAAAATAGAGAGAAGGTATAATGGCGAAAGCAACGAGGAAACAAGCTTTGGGACGAGGTCTTTCTGCTCTGCTTAAGGACCCTGACAATGATATAAATTCAGTATCGGATAGAAATGCGGATAAAGTTGTTGGCAACATTGTAGAACTTGATATTGATACTATAGAGGTAAACCCTTTTCAGCCCCGTTCTTATTTTAATGATGAGACCCTTCAGGAACTGGCTTCTTCTATAAATGAATTGGGAGTTATTCAGCCTATTACAGTTAGAAAATCTGACTTCAATAAATTCCAGTTAGTTTCAGGGGAGAGAAGATACAGGGCCTCTAAATTAATTGGACTCCAAACAATTCCGGCATATATCAGGATTGCCAATGATCAGGAATCTCTTGAAATGGCCCTGGTAGAAAATATTCAACGCCAGGACCTGGATCCAATTGAAATTGCTCTTTCCTATAATCGATTAATTGATGAAATTGGTTTAACCCAGGAAAAACTTAGTGACCGGGTAGGTAAGAAAAGGTCTACCATTGCCAATTACCTTCGCCTATTGCGTTTGGACCCCATAATTCAAACTGGAATGCGCGATGGTTTTATTTCTATGGGGCACGGAAGGACCCTTGTAAATATTGATCAAAAAGAAGATCAAATTAGTCTTTATGAAAAAATTGTAAAAAACAACCTGTCTGTTCGCGAAACAGAGCAACTTGTAAAGCAATATCATGAAGGGCCTATTCAAAAAACACCTTTAAATAAGTCTTCAGAAACAACAGAATTCATAAATAAAGGCGCGCAACAACTCAAGCAATATCTTTCTGCCAACATCATAGTCAATGCTACGGATGACGGGAAAGGGAAGATAAGTATTCCCTTCAGTTCCGAGGAAGATTTTCAGCGATTGAAAAAACTAATTACAGGTGGGTAAAAACCTTGTTTTCTGGTCTTTGCTATTGTTTCCTGTACTTTTTTCCCTGGCGCAGGAAGGACAAAAAGAAGGTTCTGCAGATTCTGTCCGGCAGGATTTAAAAAAACAAAAAGTTAGAGTAGAAGGCAAAGTGGAAAAGAAACGGATAAATCCTTTAGCTCCGAGCAAGGCCGCATTTTATTCTGCTATTCTCCCTGGTTTGGGCCAGGCCTATAATAAACGTTACTGGAAAGTTCCAATTGTTATTGGCGCCATAGGAGCCGGTATCTATGGCTATAAATATAATGATGATCTGTATGACCGTTTCAGAACGGCCTTTAAAAGGAGAAAAGCAGGATTTACGGATGATGAATTCTATGATATAAACGGTTCCGGAATAGTTCCCGGCAGCCCCGACTTATCGGACAGCGCCTTACAGGATGCTCAGGAACGTTATCAAAGAGATCGGGATCTGGCGTTGTTTATAACGCTGGGATTGTATGCTTTAAATATTGTGGATGCCAATGTGGATGCACATTTAAAGCAATTTAATGTTGATGACGATCTTGGTCTGGATATTAAACCATATCTCGAATATACCCCAATATATGGAGACCCTAACTATGGTGTTTCTCTGACCATTAAATTCTAACGTATGAATATAGGCTTATTTGGATATGGGAAAATGGGGAAAATGATTGAACAGCTTGCTGTTCAAAGAAATCATTGCATAGTTGCCAAAATAGATGTGGATACCAAGGAAGTTGATTATTCTACAATGGATATAGCTATAGATTTTAGTAGTCCGGAAGCGGCCTTTACTAATATTAAGGGTTGTCTTGAGCACAATGTCCCTGTAATATCTGGTACCACAGGTTGGCTGAAAGATTACGATGAGGCGATTTCGTTATGCAAAGAAAAAAATGGCGCCTTTATTTATGCCTCTAATTTCAGTTTGGGCGTAAACCTGTTTTTTGAACTAAATTGTTATTTGGCAAAAATGATGCACAATTTACCCCAATATAAAGTAGCAATTGAAGAAACCCATCATCTGCAAAAACTGGATGCTCCCAGTGGCACGGCTATTACACTGGCTGAGGGTATTATTGAAAGTACTGATTACCAGGGCTGGCAAATGGATAAATCTTCTGACCATAACATCCCTATAATTTCAAAGGATTGCTGATGAATACGGCACCCATATTGTTACTTATGAAAACAAAGTAGACGAG
>JAHEBI010000124.1 GCA_024642325.1 Eudoraea sp.
TCTTCTGGAAGCCTCTCATGCACTTTATCATCAAAAAGACAGCACCACAATGGTTATCGCTAAAAGGATGGTAGATCATGGAATAGATCGTGGCTGGGATATAGAAAAAGGAGGTTTTTTTGATGGAGGATATTATTTGGATGACTCGGATGTCTGTACTATCTTAAATCCGGCAAAAATTTGGTGGTCCCAGGCAGAAGGGCTTAATGCTTTACTGCTGATGGCACAATTGTATCCTGATGAAAAAGAATACTATGAATTATTTGAAAAACAATGGCAGTATATCAATGAATATATGATAGATCATACGTATGGAGGATGGTATGATGAAGGACTTGATTCAAATCCCGAAGCCATTCAACATGCAAAGGCCCAGATTTGGAAGGTTAATTATCATAATATCAGAGCATTGATTAACGTAATAGAAATGCTCGAAGGAAGATTTAAACTTACCGATAACACGTATTAAAGAACTTTTAAATAGAACAATGTGAAATTTGATTTAACCGGAAAAAAAGCAATTGTCACAGGAGGTGGAAGTGGCATAGGGCGAGCCATTGCCATGGTCCTGGCCGAGCAGGGGGCAGAGGTAAATATCCTTGAAGTAAATGCGAAACCTGCAAAAGAAACAGCCGCCGGGATTAAGGCTATGGGCGGTAAGGCCAATGCCTTTGCCTGCGACGTCTCTAATCAAAAGGATGTTCTTAAGATTGTTGAGGCCATAACTGAAAACGGCGCAATTGATATCCTGATTAATAATGCGGGCATTGCCCATATCGGAAATGTTGAGTTGACTGCTGAGGCAGATATCGACAGGGTATATCAGGTAAATATTAAAGGGGTTTATAACTGTATTTATGCCAGTATAAAAAGCATGAAGGAAAAAGGAGGTGTGATCATAAATATGGCATCTGTTGCGGCAACTGTTGGCATATCAGACAGGTTTGCCTATTCTATGACCAAAGGTGCTGTACTTACCATGACCTACTCTGTGGCGAAAGATTACCTGTCTTATGGCATACGCTGCAATAGTATATCCCCGGCACGGGTGCATACACCTTTTGTTGATGGTTACTTAAAACAAAATTATCCGGGTATGGAAAAGGAAATGTTTAAAAGGTTGTCCGAAACTCAACCTATAGGCAGGATGGGGAAACCGGTGGAAATAGCAAACCTGGCTTTGTATCTGTGCTCAGATGAGGCCTCCTTTATTACAGGTACGGATTTCCCTATTGATGGGGGCTTTATTAAGCTTAATGGTTAAATTTCATGAACAGGAGCAGCGTGTAATATGGCTAATTCTATTTAATACCAGACCAAATGGTAATTGACAGTCATCAGCATTTTTGGAAATATGACCCGGTCAGGTATGACTGGATTGACGATTCAATGAAAGTCCTTCAGAAAGATTTTCTTCCCTCCAACCTGGGTCCTATACTTCAAAAAAATAAGGTAGATGGCTGTGTGGCAGTACAGGCAGATCAATCTGAAAAAGAAACAGAGTTTTTGCTTCAGCTGGCCCATGAAAATGATTTTATAAAGGGGGTAGTTGGATGGGTAGATCTTAGAGCTGATAATGTAAATGAGAGACTGGGCCATTTTTCACAGGATAAATTGCTAAAAGGTGTCAGGCATATTGTACAGGAAGAACCGGATCCTGAGTTTATGCTACAAAAAGATTTTCAAAATGGCATAGGGCATTTGGCCCAGTTTGGCCTTACCTATGATATTCTGGTATATCCTAATCAGTTAGCAGCAGCTGTGCTATTGGCCAGGGCTTTTCCGGATCAGAAATTTGTACTGGACCATATCGCTAAGCCGCGGATCTCTGAAGGCCTCGACAACCAATGGGTGCACCACATTAAGGAATTGGCATTAAACCCGAATGTAAGTTGCAAAGTTTCGGGGATGGTTACAGAAACAAAGAATTTTAAATGGCAGCAGGAGGATTTTTCTCCATTTATGGAGGTTGTCCTGGATGCTTTTGGTTGGCAACGCCTTCTTTATGGATCGGACTGGCCGGTATGTCTATTGGGGGGGAGTTATAAGGAGGTATTAACTATAATTAAAGATTATATGGACAAATTACCGGAAAAGGAAAAAGCAGGGATCATGGGGTTAAACGCAATAAATTTTTACTCCCTTTAACTTGAAAATAGATTTAGTATAGATGAGAAATAAAAAAGCGATAAAGTTCAATTCCAGATACCCTTCTATTGAAGACCTGCGCGAAAAGGCCAGAAAACGTATTCCCGGTTTTGCCTTTGATTACCTGGATGGCGGTTGCAATGAAGAAATAAATTTTAGAAAAAACACTTCTGAGATCCGGGAAGTGGAGTTAAAACCCGATTATTTAAGTGAATACAATGGGTTCAACATGGAAACTGAACTTTTTGGACATACCTACAGTGCCCCATTCGGGATTGCGCCGGTAGGTCTTCAGGGTTTGATGTGGCCCAATGCCTCCGAAATCCTGGCAAAGGCCTCACTGGACTATAATATTCCTTTTATCCTGAGTACGGTTACCACTATGAGTATAGAACGTGCCAGCGAGCTCACGGAAGGCCGGGCCTGGTTTCAGCTTTACCATCCTACAGAGAATACCGTGCGTGACAATATCCTGTCACGGGCAGAAGCTGCTGCCTGTCCGGTATTGGTGTTGCTTTGCGATGTGCCTACCTTTGGTTTTCGGCCAAAGGAGATACGCAACGGCTTGTCTATGCCTCCAAAAATGACTCTTAATAATGTGATACAAATTTTGGGTAAACCAAACTGGGCACTACAAACCTTAAAACACGGACAACCTAATTTTGAAACTTTGAGGCCCTATATGCCCAAAAACCTCAACCTGAAACATTTGGGATTATTTATGGACAAGATGTTTTCCAAGCGGATGAATGAAGAGAAAATTGCACCCATAAGGGATATGTGGAAGGGTAAAATCGTGTTAAAAGGAGTTGCCACGGAAGCAGATGCAGAAAAGGCCATAAAACTGGGCCTGGACGGCATTATTGTATCTAACCACGGAGGCCGGCAATTGGATGCCGGGGAATCTACTATAAAACCTCTTACCCGAATTGCGGAAAAATACGGCGACCAGATCACGGTGATGATGGACAGTGGCCTGCGTTCCGGTCCGGATGTGGCACGGGCGCTGGCAAGCGGGGCAGCTTTTACTTTTATGGGCCGCTCCTTTATGTATGGGGTATCAGCATTGGGTAAACAAGGAGGCACCCATACTATTTCATTGCTGCAAACGCAGCTGCAGCAGGTAATGGAGCAATTGGGCTGCAGCAAGGTCAGTGATCTTCCCTCACATTTAATATAGGAAATCCTGTTTTTTTATTTGGCGAAATAAATATATTGAACGTCAGGAGGTAATTCATCCAGGGTTTTCCACAACGCTACAGACTCATAGGTCTTGCCATCCCGGTCTTCAAAAACTTCTACAACCTCATATTTTACAATGTTCCAGCCCGGTTTAAAATTGAGTTCGTAAATATTTTTAGCCATATAGGATTCTTCCTGGTTTAGCGCGTAAGATTCCATGCTGCATTCCCCATTTACCGAGGCGGCATTCTCAAAATAATACCAATCCAGGTAATAGCCTTTTTTTGTTTCGTACTTACCAAAGGCTTTGAATGCGCTTCCGAATTCCTGATTGTTAACCATCATAAAAGATCCATACATTTTTCGTTCATCAATATTCCCCAGGCCGTAATTTCCAAAATTGGCCACATTAATGACAGGTTCTTCGCTATTTACAATTTCTACAGTTTCTGAATTGCATGAGAATGCCTTTCCCACGTTAGAGATGCTTGCCTTCCAATCATCAGAATTTTCATTAAAGCCGTCAATACCCTGTAGCGTTTGCTCAACAAAATCTTTGGTTAGTTCTATGGTAAAGGCTCCATTCTCTGCAATGGTACCAATTTGAATTGGCGCGTTCATGCCAGTTAATATCTGTGCATTGGCAGGTTCCCATCCGCTAAGGTTGCCGGAGAGGGTATTCTGAGCATACAGGCCCAGGGAACTTATGGTAAATAGTAAACAATATAAAGGAGTTTTCATAAGTGTTTAGATTAGGTTGCTAAATAATAATTCAAATTAAATAAGTAAATCCCATACCAAAATAACAATTGTACAAATGGGTCAGATTTTTGTGTAGGTGGAATTTATGATAAAGCAAATGGCTTTAATTTTGGTAAGACCTACTTCACATGGTATTGTTAAATAGATAGTTTCGGTGCTTAAAATTATCATTATCAAAGTTTAAATTCGTAAAAATGACCTTTTGATAAATTGTGTATAAAAGGGCACACTAAGGTTTTTTTAAAATAAAAAACACACTAATTTTCCCGAGGTAATTTTGACAAAAAAATGAATTCAGCAATAGCCGATAGAATTTAACAGGATTCAATTGGTTAAACAAAAAAAGGTAGATCCTATACGCCATATTTTTAAAAAGGCCGTTAACCGATTTTATTAGGGTTTTTGTCGTTAAACCTTATGTCTATAAAAGATTTACACTAGATTAAGCGGTCTGCAGTATTACGTCAAATTGTGCATAAAAGCGTTTAAGGAGAGATGATATTGCGTTAGGACGTGGACAGAAATACCGATTAGGAGAGATTAAAATATAAATAGTTCCCCACAGCGATTATGTATTAAGTGATGCATGCGCCTTAATTAATAACAGAAACTACTTTATACCCCACTATGATGTATTTCTACGATTTTGTATCCAATATTTATGTTGTTGCACTATTGGGAGTTCTGCTTTCATTTGTTTTGGCATATAGGATTAACCCGGTTATAATCTATACGGTCCGGGTTAAGAATCTGATGGACGAACCGGGAGACCGGAGTTCCCATTCTACAAAAACTCCCACCCTGGGTGGAGTTGGACTATTTGCTGCATTTTCACTTGCCCTTATTTTGCTTGGTATAATTGTTGGACTTGAACGTCTGGAACTTCTGAAATTGTTGTCAGTTTTAGCGGCAACCTTGCGGAGTGCCTTTGGATATAATGATTCTATCATGGCGGTCGAGTATTATTTGGATGGAAAATCTCCAAAACAGCCTGAGATCAGAAAGGGAAAGGCGATTAGGTATATTGAAGATCATATATTTTATTCATGAAGATAGGGGTAATATCAGACATACATGGGAATTTCGAAGCGCTTAAATCCGTTCTCGAAGAGTTGGATAGATTAAATGTTTCGGAAATTTATTGCTTGGGGGATGTAGTAGGATATTACTCTCAGGTTAATGAATGCTGTGAAGAATTAATAAAACGAAACATCCCTACCTTAATGGGTAATCACGACTGGTACATGGCGAGTGGCGGTTTTTGCCCAAGACATAACAGCGTCAATGATTCGCTGGAATACCAGCGAAAGGTTATAACTAAGGAAAATATTAAATGGTTGCAATCAAATGACATTCAACGGTTTGTGGGTAATATTCATATGGTTCACGGCGGTTGGTCAGATCCCATTGATGAATACTTATTTGAACCATCTGAAGAATATTTTTCAAGAATTAAAGGAAAAATATTTATATCTGGTCATACCCACATTCAAACTTTGAAAGTGTATAAAGATAAAACCTACTGCAACCCTGGCTCAGTTGGGCAGCCAAGAGATCGTAATCCTAAAGCGGCATTTGCCATTGTTGAAAATGAATATATTTCCTTGCATAGAGTGGATTATGATATTGATAAGGTGAATGAATTGATGATAAAAGCTGGTTTCAATGATTCTGCCTATAAAGTTTTGAAAAAGGAGGAACGTTATTATGCCGGCTTCCGAAAAACATAAAAATTACTTGTAAAATTTCAATGATTACATTGTTTTTTATAAGTACCTATTTTTATTATTGCTAAAAAGCGATTTTATTCATCTAAAAGTACCTATGGTAATGACGGCTAAAGACAAGGAACCTATTATAATAGACAGCCATGGCACTGTATTAGAGGTCGATCCTACCTTGCGCTTATTTGATTGAACGTATACAATATCATTAGATTTCAAATAGTAATTGGGGGAAGTAAAAAGTTCATCGGTGTTTAAATCAATTCTCTTCGTTGTTTTGACTCCGTCTTGTTCACGAATCAAAAGAACATTATCGCGTTGAGCATAGATGGTCATGTCACCAGCCAGGCCTAAGGCTTCCAGAAAAGTAACTCGCTCATTTGGAATTATAAAAACATCAGGATTTTTAACTTCACCCAATACAGAAACCTTAAAATTTAGATAGCGTATATCAACAATAGGCTCAATAAGAAGTTTTCGAATTATTAACTCCTTGGTTATATATTGCCGTAAATCTTTCTTGGTAAGTCCGGCTGCCATGATTTCTCCTATAAATGGAAACTGAATATACCCATCTTGGTCAATCAAATATCCAGAATCCGGTAAAGGTTTTCCGTCATAAGAACCTCCCCGGGACGATCTTTTATTGGCAACATTGAACATTTCCGCGGCTTCGACATTTAGGCTACTTACTGTAATGCTCAGAATATCATTTTTTTGAAGAATCGGCTCTAATGTCTCAACAGTTTCTGAGAATTGAGCATCTCCCAAATCGTTGAAATAAGTAGTTTTTTTAGTATTGCTGCATGAAACAAATTGTACGGCAATCAAAAACACTGCTATGTACTTTATGATGTGGTTTAAAAGTATATATCTAGGAACATCTACACGCCTATTTCTGTTTCTCATAAAAGTCTTATTTATAAATCAATAGAAAAATAAAAATTCAAAGGTATATTTTTAAATTCAAAACAAATATAAGTATGTCATTATCGACTTCAAGGCTTATTATGAAGATAAATCAACTAGTTGTTTTAGCTTTATATAGATCGCTTTTGAAAATTCTTGATTCTGAAAATATTAATGACAATGTAACTATAAATAATGAATCAGTTTTAATATAGCTTCCTTTCTAATACTCAAAACGAATGGGAACAATGGCAAATTGTGAATGTTTGCTTGAGCATATAGGGGCAAGGGCAAAAAACAATTGGTCTATAATCTTGCCGTGGCCTTGGCGATATTAAACCAAAAGGTATCTCTGGTGGGCGCAGATCTCAGAATTCTGGCACTAAACGATCACTTTGATGGTAAA
>JAHEBI010000125.1 GCA_024642325.1 Eudoraea sp.
ATAGGGAATTAAAGCAGTCAATGTGCCTAGTAAATTTAGAAACCTGAATTGCTCTACGAGGCCTTCGGTATAGTTCATCAGCATTACCACAGAGGCCAATGTACTACCTATCAGCATTCCATAAACAGGGACTCCTCGTTTGTTTTCCTTTTTAAAAATTTCCGGAAAGAGTTTATCTTTTGCCGCCGCCTTTGGTAATTGACCAACAATGAAAATCCATCCGTTAAGGGCTCCAAAAGCGGCAATTGCCGCACCACCAGCCACTAATCCACGTCCTAGTTCCCCGGTCATAATCCCCATGGCATCCGCGAATGGTGCAGGTGACACTGCAAGTTCCTGAAGTGGAACCATTCCCATAACCGCCACCGTTCCCAATATGTAAACCAAAGTGGTTATAATTGTTCCCAACATGGTAGCCCTCGGTATGGTTTTTCCGGGGTTTTTTACATTATCTGCGGGAATAGTTGCACTCTCAAACCCTAAAAAAGCATAAAGGGTCATAGTTGAAGTTATAGCTATGGCTTCAAAACTTGATGAATTACTTACATTGAAAGGTATAAAGTTGTCAATATTAAAGAAGAAAAAGCCCCCAACTACAATCATTAATATGGGGGTTAGTTTAAGCAAGGTTGTTACAACTTGTATTTTTCCGGATTCCCTTACCCCTCTGGAGTTTACCCAGGTGAGCAGCCAAATAGCACCTAGGCCGGTCAAGACTGAAGCCGAAGAACTTTCATCTAATATCGGAAACAAAACCGTTAAAGCACTTACAAAAGCAATGGCCAAAACTGCCAGAGCAACCCAAATGGAAATCCAATAGCCCCAGCCTACTAAAAATCCTGCGAAGTCCCCAAAACCAGCTCTTGTATAGGCATAGGGCCCCCCACTTTTATTGAGGAATAATTTACTGAGCTTACTAAAAACCAATGCCAGAACAAGAGTACCCATTGAAGAAGCTAACCATCCAACAATACTGATACCTCCATAAGCGGCAAGGGCTGCGGGCATTAGAAAAACACCTGCTCCAATCATATTGCCAATTACCAGGGAAGTACTCATCCATAACCCTAGTTTTTCTTTATTCTCGATTTGGTCCATATGATTTGGTTGGTTGTGAAAAGAATTATATATTTTTAAATGTACAAATTAAATAACTCGTGACGGAAAAATTTAGAATAGACCCGGATATAACCAAGGCTGAAACCTTACCTTCCTCTTTTTACCGCAATCCCGATTTTTTTCTGGCTGTGAGGGAGCGGGTTTTCTATAAGTCCTGGCAATGGATAGGGCATCAGGATTTGGTTGATTCCGGGAAGAATGTATATCCATTTATTCTGTTAGACGGCTTTTTAACGGAGCCAATGCTTTTAACCCGGGATAAGGAAGATACTATTTCCTGTCTGACCAATGTGTGCACACATCGCGGTAATTTGGTCGTTGAAAATACTAAAACCACTAAAAAGCTTATTTGTGGTTACCATGGGCGAAGTTTCAATTTACAGGGTAAAATGGAGCATATGCCGGAATTTGAAAAGACTGAGAATTTTCCAGGACCATGTGACAACCTTCATGAATTTCCATTGCGGCGCTGGGGCCCTTTTTTATTTGCAGGGCTTAATCCTGCCTTCGAGATTCAGGAAGTGTTGGACGCCATGAATGAAAGAGTGGGATTTATGCCTCTGCAGGAGTTCATTCCTGCTGAAAAACGCAGTAAAGATTATTTTATTGAAGCAAATTGGGCACTATACTGTGATAATTATTTGGAGGGATTTCATATCCCCTTTGTACATGAGGGCCTTAATGCTGTATTGGATTATGGCAATTATGAAACTGTTCTTTATGATAAAATGAATTTACAGATAGGCTATGCGGAAGGCACTGAGGAGGTCTTTGATCTTCCGGAAAGCCATCCGGACTTTGGCAAGAAAGTAGCGGCTTATTACTATTGGGTCTTCCCGAATATGATGTTCAATTTTTATCCGTGGGGAGTTTCGGTAAACTTGGTCCAACCACTTCAAATGAACAAAACCAAAGTATCCTTTTATAGTTACGTTTATGACCCTTCCAAATTGGATAAGGGAGCAGGCTCACAATTGGATAAGGTAGAAATGGAAGATGAAGCCGTGGTTGAAGGAGTTCAGAAGGGCATTCGTTCGCGATTTTATAAAGCAGGCAGATTTTCACCAACACGTGAAAAAGGGGTGCATCATTTTCATCGCCTTTTGGCAGAATTTATGAATGGATAAAATGTCATTTCCGGGATGTTTTTTGTTATAAAATGTCCCTTCCCGAGATTGGTTTGTTATTTTCCTTTAACTACCTTTGACAAAAATTTTACCAATGAGGCCAGACTTATTTGAAGCACCGGATTACTACAACCTCGATGAACTTTTAAGTGAAGAACACAAATTAGTACGCGATGCAGCCCGTCAATGGGTAAAGCGCGATATCTCACCTATAATTGAAGAATTTGCACAAAAAGCAGAATTCCCTAAGCAAATTATTGGCGGACTTGCAGAAATCGGGGCCTTTGGGCCTTACATTCCGATGGAGTATGGTGGAGCCGGCCTGGACCAGATAAGTTACGGACTTATTATGCAGGAGATTGAACGTGGGGACAGTGGAGTTCGTTCTACGGCTTCTGTTCAATCGTCTTTGGTGATGTACCCTATATTTGCCTATGGAACAGAGGAACAGAGAAAAAAATACCTGCCTAAACTGGCTACGGGAGAATACATGGGTTGCTTTGGTTTAACCGAACCCGATCACGGATCGAACCCCAGTGGGATGGTTACCAATTTTAAAGATAAAGGAGATCATTTTTTATTAAATGGTGCAAAGCTTTGGATCTCCAATTCCCCGTTTGCAGATATTGCGGTGGTTTGGGCTAAAAATGAAGAGGGAAGAATTCACGGATTAATTGTGGAACGCGGAATGGAAGGTTTTTCAACTCCTGAAACCCATAATAAATGGTCATTGAGGGCTTCTGCAACCGGCGAATTAATATTTGATAATGTCAGGGTTCCCAAAGAAAATCTTTTGCCGGGAAAAAATGGACTGGGAGCTCCTTTGGGCTGTCTGGACTCCGCTCGTTATGGTATTGCCTGGGGGGCCATTGGTGCCGCTATGGATTGCTATGACACTGCACTTCGTTATGCCAAGGAACGCATCCAATTTGGAAAGCCTATAGCCGCAACTCAGTTACAGCAAAAGAAATTGGCAGAAATGATTACTGAAATAACCAAGGCACAACTTTTGGCATTCCGGCTGGGACAATTAAAAAATGAAGGGAGGGCCACCACGGCGCAAATTTCCATGGCTAAACGAAACAATGTGGATATGGCTATCAAAATTGCCAGAGAGGCGAGGCAGGTTCTGGGAGGCATGGGAATTACAGGAGAATACAGCATTATGCGTCATATGATGAACCTGGAAAGCGTCATTACCTACGAGGGGACACATGATATTCACTTATTAATTACAGGGGCCGATATAACGGGGCTAAACGCCTTCAAATAATCTCCCTGATTTAAAATTTGTCAGCTATTACTTCTTGCATATAATCCATATGCTCTTGAGCTTTTTTGGTAAATGCAAAGAGGCTAAGGCACCTGTCGAGGTTCTGGGTTTCATAAGTTACCTTATAATAAATATTCCCCTGTAAATAATCGGTCAATGCCCTTATTCCATGCAGAAAGGGCATCAATTTTACACCAACAGCCAGATACTCAACCTCTGCTTTAGTCAGGAAATCTGAGTTTTCGCAAAGGCCGTCTACAAAGGCTTCGAAGAGATTTTCGCTAAATGTTATTTTGCTGAGGTCTTTTTCATCCTCTGGTACGGTATTGACTATAGTACGTACGGCATCACCAAAATCGTAATGGAAATACCCTTTCATCAAGGTGTCAAGATCTATAAGGCATAGTGCCTTTTTATGCTGTTTATCAAAAAGAATATTGTTAAGCTTCGTATCATTATGACAAATCCGAAGAGGTAAGCTCCCAGGATTATAAGTACGAAATTCATCCAGGGTCATTCTTGCGAAAAGAATTGCTTTTTCCGCAGTTTTCAATTGCTCAGAGGAGGTGTTACCCAAGGCTTCTGTAAACTGCAGGGTACGAAGGCTAAGGTCGTGAAATCTGGGTATGGAGTCCTTAAACACCTTTATTGGAGCTCTTTGCAACAGTGAATGGAATTTGCCGATAATTCTACCGGCTTCGGCTGCGATTCCCTCATCCTCCGTAGTGTTAAAAGCAATAGATTTCGGAACCATAGTCATCAGTCGCCAGTATTCACTTTCATTAATTCTTAAATAGGCTTTGTTGTCAACGGTACTTATCAGCGAAATTTGCTGGTAATTTTCATCATTTAAGTAGGGTAGTGCATGATGAATGTTCTGCATCAATGTATCAATATTGCTAAAAACTGCGGTATTAAGGCGTTGTAAAATATAGGCAGGAGTTCCTTTATGCAAAATGGCGTATGTATCATTAATATACCCTTGGCTTATGAGTTGTATTTCATAGTCATTTCCCGCAATGGAAAAATAGGGCAAAACAGCGCCAGGGCTATTGCTTTCCATTAAAATTGGATCTATTTACTAATTGGCCAAAGTGGTGTTGTGTATTCTCCCGAATCTGTCATTTCCTTTAATTCCTGCATTGCCTTTTCCTTGTCATCGGCATAGGTTATCCCAAACCATTTGCTATCTGAAGGAATAACATCAACAGCAGCTTCATTTTGTTCTAACATTTTCTGTATCACAAAAGGGATATATACTTCTCCTGAAGCAATGTTTTCTTCATTCTCGAGAAATATTCGCAAATCATTTTCAATATGATCAAAAACAGAAGGGTTGCAAACCCAGAAATTCATACTTACCAATTCATCACCATTGAACTGGAGACCGGAATCTGTGTCTGTAAGTCCTCCGTTTACTCTTTCAATTTTTGTGCGTTCCACAACAGATAGCAATTTATTCCCATCTCTTTTACAAACCCCCCTGGAAACGGACCCATATTCTGAAAGAGTGTCCTGAAGGGTATAAGCTACCAAAGCATATCCATCTTGGTTTCCTCTGGTTTTAATGAAATTCGATGCATTCCGGTAGGCACCTTTTCCATAGTAGTCGTCTGCATTTATAATTGCAAAAGGAGTTTTAATGACCTTTCTGGCGGTCCATACGGCATGTGCGGTACCCCAGGGTTTATTCCTATCTCCTTTAAATCCTGTTCCTTCAGGAAGGTCTGTCAGCTCCTGTGAAAGGACATCGAGTTTTATGTCCTTCGGTAATTTTGGAGACAGGTAGTTTTTTAAAAAATCAACATTGTCCTTTTGGGTAATTACTACAATATGATTAAAGCCATTTTCCAAAGCATCATAGATACTGAATTCCATTAGAAATTCCTCTTTGGGCCCCAGGCCGTCAAATTGTTTTAGTTTGCCATATCGACTGCCTCTTCCGGCGGCCATAAGTAAAAGTGTCATAATTCTGTAGTTATGGCGGCAAAAATAAGTTTTTATACCGGAAATCGTAAATTCCAATGGGAATTTACCAAAACTTAACCCTGGGTTAATGACTTTTTAAGACCTGAGTTAAAGCCGGGGGGGAGCAGGGTTGGAACCTTAAAACTGACTTATGTCATGTTATATTGATCATAAAACGAATAGATTTGCTGGAAACACTTATTCAGATATTCAGATGTGCAATTTAGTACACAAGTACAATGTTCCGGGACCTCGTTATACCAGTTATCCTACAGTTCCATATTGGAATCTGGAAACATTTTCCGGAAAAGCATGGAAAACTACTGTAAAAAGAAGTTTTAATGAAAGCAATGAAACGGAAGGTATCAGCCTTTATATTCATTTGCCATTTTGTGAACAAATGTGCACTTTTTGCGGTTGTCATAAACGCATAACCAAAAGGCATGAGGTAGAAAGACCATATATAACTACGTTACTAAAAGAGTGGAGTTTATATTGCGATCTTTTTGATGCCAAGCCTATAATAAAAGAATTGCATTTGGGAGGCGGTACGCCAACTTTCTTTTCTCCAGAACACCTTAAAACATTAATTGACGGAATATTCAGGGTTGCGGAAAGAGCAGAAAACTATGAATTTAGTTTTGAAGGGCACCCGAATAATACAACCAAAGAGCATTTACAGGTGTTATTTGATCTTGGCTTTAGACGGGTAAGTTTTGGTGTACAGGATTATAACCACACAGTCCAAAAGGCAATTCACCGTATTCAATCTTTTGAAAAGGTAAGAGATGTTACAGAGTGGGCCCGTGAAATCGGATATACATCCGTGGGACATGATCTCATCTTTGGACTTCCCCATCAGACTCTGGAACATGTTAAGGATACCATTTTAAAAACCAAATTATTAATGCCGGATCGTTTAGCTTTTTATAGCTATGCCCATGTACCCTGGCTTAAAGGTAATGGTCAAAGAGGATATAATGACAGAGATCTTCCAACGGCAGAAGAAAAGCGCAACCAATATGAGAGTGGAAAGGCGTTATTGGCTCAGGTAGGTTACCGCGAAATTGGAATGGATCATTTTGCACTTGAAAGTGATACGTTGTACACAGCAATGGTTACCGGTAAGCTTCATAGGAATTTTATGGGGTATACCGCCTCCAAAACACAACTGATGATAGGCCTTGGAGTTTCCAGTATTGGTGATAGCTGGTATAGTTTTGCTCAGAATGTCAAAAGCCTGGAGGAATATGAACACCTGGTTGCAAATAATATTATTCCCATTTATAGAGGACATATATTAACCGAAGAAGATCAAATTATCAGAAGGTATATATTGAATTTAATGTGTAGATTTGAGACAAGATGGGATCCTGAAAGTAAAAATTTAGAATTTTTAGAAGAGATCTTGATCAGGCTGAGGGAAATGGAAAAAGACGAATTAGTCGAAATTAACGTTAATAGTATAAAAGTTACAGAAAAAGGAAGGCCCTTCATTAGAAACATATGTATGGCTTTTGATTTGTTGTTACATAGGAAAGCACCTGAAACCAGGCTGTTTTCCATGACTATTTAAAAGTGTTTAATCACCTTAAAATCTAAGATCATGAAAACAATTATAGTGCCAATTGACTTTTCG
>JAHEBI010000126.1 GCA_024642325.1 Eudoraea sp.
ATCTTTTAAGAAAGTAATAAGTATTGAAGGTGACAAAGGAGGGAAGTACACGGACGAAACAAATCAGCGTCTGGCGGCAATAACTGCCGATTTGGTAAACTCTGCTGTGGAGGATAACAATAAAAAGGATTTTATGAGTGCTGCTGAAAAACTGCATCTAAGCTATACCCTCAGCCCAAAAGATACGGTTTATTTGTATTATGCCGCCAGTAGTGCTGTAAATGGGGGCCATTATGAAGAAGCTCTTGGTTATTATGAGGAATTGCGTCAAATTAATTACGATGGCAGTGGTATAGTCTATAAGGCAACCAATGTTGAATCAGGTTTGGTGGAAGAAATGGATAAAATACAGCGCGATTTGATGATTAAGTCCGGTACGTATAAAGATCCTGTTGAAGAAAGGACTCCTTCTAAGAAAGCCGAAATAGTTAAAAACATGGCATTGATTTATTCACAATTAGGTCAGGACGACAAAGCCCTTGAGGCTTTTGCTGATGCAAGAGCGAATGATCCGGATGATGTAAATCTGGTCCTCAACGAAGCTAATTTATATTACAAATTAGGGGATAAGGATAAGTTTAAAACACTAATGGCAGAGGCCGCGGCAATGGAACCGAATAATGCGGATTTGCAATATAACATAGGTGTAATTAATATGGAACAGGGTAATGTGGAAGAAGCTCGTGCGGCCTATAAAAAAGCTTTGGAAGTAGACCCGGGATATGTCAATGCACAATTGAATCTCTCAACAACTTATGTGGATGAAGGCAACGGCCTTATAGATGAAATGAATAGTCTGGGGAATTCAAAAACAGATATTGCACGCTATGAAGAATTAAAGAAGCAGAAGGATGATCTTTTTAGGGAAGGTGCAGTTATTTTAGAAGGGGCACTAAAAACTAATCCAGACAACCAAAGCGTACTAACACAACTTAAGAATATTTATGGCGCTTTAGGTGATACAGAAAACTTTATGAAAATTAAAAAGTTACTTGGAGAATAACCAAGTCTGTAAATTCTAGATTAAACCCTGTCAATCCCTTTTGACAGGGTTTTTTTATAGTATCTTTTTAATCACTCTCAATTTATGAGTATAGTTTCTTAATGCTGTATTGAAAATACCCGTGTGGTCCAGTCTGTCAATTCTAACTTTTCCGTGTACATGAATGATAAAATTATCCTGCATAATAAGCCCCACATGATCTATCTGGCCTTCATTATTATCAAAAAAAGCAAGATCTCCAGGTTCACTTTCTTCAACAAAACTAAGGGCTTCACCCTGGGTGGCCTGTTCTTCTGCCCGTCTCAGCAGTTTATATCCATTTATTTTGTAAACCATTTGTGTAAATCCGGAGGCATCTATCCCGAAAGGTGTCTTTCCTCCCCATAAATAGGGCGCATTTAAATAGTGAAGAGCAATACTGATCAGATTGGATTTCCCTCCTTTACTTGCCATCAAAGCGCCGTCATGTTGATGAGTCAAAAAGCCGGCATTCTTAACTGCTGAACCAAGGACAATAGGCAGCAATACATTCTGGCTGTCACTCACATAAGAGACCAGATCTGATGAAAATTTATTGTCTTCGGAATTTTGCAGGCTTTTATAATCCTGTTTGTCTATTGAAATAAATTGATTATTCTGTATCCATCCAATACAACCATCAAAATCATCGCGAATTTTACTCCAGTATTTTCTTTTTTCCAGGATTTTAAAATGATCCCCGTAAAGGAGTTGTGTCACCATCTCGCTTGAATCTTCTGCAAGAATTCTTATAGGTACAATACTGAGGTGACAAATACCGTGATGCATAGGCAGCCTTTGCGGCACAAATTAATTTCGTTCCAAAATAATAGCTGAAGCTCCACCACCACCATTACATATAGCTGCAGCTCCTAATTTACCGTTATTTTGCTCTAAAACACTCAAAAGGGTAATGATGATACGAGCCCCGGAGCACCCCAACGGGTGTCCAAGGGAAACTGCGCCCCCGTTCACATTCACATTACTATCGTTGAGTTTTAATAGTTTCATATTGGCCAGCCCTACTACAGCAAATGCCTCATTAAACTCAAAATAATCAATATCCTCCATAGTTATTCCTGCTATGGAAATGGCTTTGGGAAGCGCCTTTGCCGGGGCAGTCGTAAACCACTTTGGCTCCTGGGCAGCATCGGCATAACTCTTAATTGTTGCCAGGGGTTTTAATCCCAATTCCCTTGCTTTATCGGCACTCATTAAAACCAGGGCAGCAGCACCGTCATTTATTGTTGATGCATTAGCAGCTGTAACTGTGCCATCTTTACTGAAAGCGGGCCGCAATGAAGGTATCTTATCTAATTTTACATTCTTATATTCTTCATCTTCATTTACAATGACCGGTTCACCCCTTCGCTGAGGTACTTCTACCGGAACAACTTCATTGCTGAACTTTCCCGATTTCCAGGCTTCAGCAGATCTTAAATAGGACTGGATTGCAAAGTTATCCTGATCTTCTCTGCTAAAATTATGTTCAACAGCGCAGGCATCAGCACATACGCCCATGGCATTCTGGTCATAAACATCAACCAAACCATCTTTTTGCATGCCATCTATAAGAGTTGCAGGCCCAAATTTCTGACCAGTTCTCATATGTACATAATGAGGAATGAGACTCATATTTTCCATTCCCCCCGCTATAACAACGGATGTGTCTCCCAAAGCAATAGACTGCGCCCCTTGCATTACGGCCTTCATTCCGGATGCACAAACCTTATTTACAGTAGTACAAGGAACAGTGTCGGGGATACCGGCAAATAAGGCCGCCTGTCTTGCCGGGGCTTGCCCGGTTCCCGCCTGTACCACATTGCCCATAAGTACTTCATCCACCTCATTGGGGTTCAGATTTATTTTTTCTAAAGCTCCTTTTATAGCTATAGCTCCTAGTTCCGGAGCAGAAATAGTAGATAAAGAACCCATAAAACTCCCAATAGGTGTTCTTGCTACTGCTACGATGACAACCTCTTTCATGTGAAATTCAATTAACTATACGAAATTAATAAATTAAAGTGCAATGCGTTGTGTTTAGTCTCTAAAAGGCAATCAATAATGCTATTATTTTCTATTTTTGAAGAAGATACTTTCTGCAATGGGCAAAACATTAGACGGCGTTTATAAAAACCAGTCACTTATTTACAAATACATTCTTTATGTTATTACCATAGCATGTATTGTATTTTTCTTTCCAAAAGGTGGAAAGTTCAAATATGAATTTCAAAAAGGCAAGCCCTGGCAATATGCAAACCTATATGCCCCCTTTGATTTTTCCATAAAAAAAACGACGGAGGAAATTGCTGAAGAGAGGAATACCATAGAAAGTAATCAGGTAGACTATTATTATTATGAGGATAGTGTGGCTTCTGATGTCTATCAGGTTTTTGCCGATAAATTCCCTGTTGTTTTCAGTTCTGACAAATTCAGCAATAGATCAAGGCGAATTTTAGAACAAATTGGAAAAGAGTTTCTGGATACTGTATATAATTACGGAATTCTAAAAAAGGTAGATGAGCATATTTCCAAAAACAGTGTTTATCTTATTAAAGATGGAGAAGCAAGGCAGTTGCAGCCTGATGTCTTTTACAGAATGGGGACTATAAATGACTCCCTTACGAAGATGCTCAATAGCAAAAGGCTGGGAAGTTATGACGGTGACTTTAAAACACTATTTTTTGACGTACTACAACCCAACGTTTACTTTGACGAGGAGCTTACAAGAAGGGAGTTAGAAGAGGCAATTTCGGAAATCTCACTTACGAGGGGCAATGTGGATGAAGGGAAACTTATTATTGCAAAAGGAGAAGTAGTTGAAGCAGAAAATTTTAAGATTCTGGACTCCTTGAAGGCCGAATACGAATCTGAGCTTTGGACGGAAAACAACTACTATTTTATCCTTTTCGGGTATACCATACTTGTAGCTTTGGTATTGATGATGTTGTTTTTATTTATCAAAAAATACAGGCCCGAAGTTTTTAGGAATAACACAAAAGTGACATTTATTTTCTTTAATATATTACTCATGGTATTTATAACCACGCTGGTTGTTAAATATGATGAAGTTTATGTTTTTGTAGTGCCGCTGTGCATATTGCCTTTAATCCTCAAAACCTTTTTTGACGCCCGACTGGGACTTTTTGTACACGTGTTAACCGTGCTAATTTTGGGTTTTGTAGTGCCGAACAGTTTTGAGTATATTTTTCTCCAGATTATGGCAGGTATCGTTACTATTCTGACGGTATCTGAGCTGTATAAAAGAGCCAATTTATTTATTTCTGTCGGACAGATAACCTTTATCTATGTCATTGGCTATTTTGCTTTTCATATTATTCACGAAGGCAATCTGGACAACGTAAACTGGTACACTTTTGGCTTTTTCTTTTTAAATGGCATGATTACCCTTTTTGCACAACCTCTTATCTATATCTATGAGAAAATATTTGGGATGGTTTCCGATGTATCCCTGCTGGAATTGTCGGATACAAATTCCAAATTACTAAAGGAGCTATCCAATAAGGCGCCCGGGACTTTTCATCACTCATTGCAGGTTGCAAATCTCGCAGAAGCAGCGGCAAATGAAATCGGAGCCAATGCCATGTTAGTAAGGGTAGGGGCATTGTACCACGATATTGGTAAAATGAACAATCCTACTTATTTTACCGAAAACCAGGTAACCAATATAAACCCTCATGATGACCTGGACCCTAAAGAAAGTGCCAGAATCATTATAAATCATGTTATTGAGGGTATAGAAATTGCGCGAAAGTCCAATTTACCGGACAGGGTGATCGATTTTATCCGAACGCACCACGGTACCAGCTATGTGTATTACTTCTATAAAAAACAACAGGAATTAGACCCATTAGTTAAAGATGCCGAATTTAAATACCCCGGACCTATACCTTTTTCGAAGGAAACCGCAATTTTAATGATGGCAGATTCTGTAGAGGCGGCCTCCAAGAGTTTAAATAACCCAACCTATCAGATGATCGACCAGTTTGTAGAGAAGATCATTACCGGGCAAATGAATGGGAATCAGTTTTTGAATGCAAATATTACTTTTAAAGAGATCCAAATGATAAAGAAGGTTCTTAAACACAAATTGACCAATATCTACCACCTTAGGGTGGAGTATCCCGAATAAGCAGGGATCGGGTTGTTATTTCTTCCCGGTACTATTTTCCTATTCCATCAAATACTGATCCAGCGGCACTAGCAGGTTATTTGCAGTACTTAATTTTTCAGAGAGAGCCTGGGCTTCGGCAAACATCTCATACGTTAGGTCGCGGGTGGCCGAAATATTCTGTTTAGCATGGTTTTCCGGTGAGGGATCCATGGTAGCCGAAACCATGAGCAGCGCCACGCCTGCTACCTTGTTTTCTTTTACACCCTGGCCCCTCACATAGAGCATGCCCAGGTTACCGATGGCCAGTGCATCTCCCTGTACCGAAGCCTTTCGATACCACTGATTGGCTTTTGAATAATCAATCTTGGTACCACGCCCATTTTCATAGAGCACCCCCAGATTGAATTGGGCAGCCGAATTCCCCTGAGAGGCAGATTTGTCATACCAGATAACCGCTTCCTTTTCATTTTTGTCAATCCCGATACCTAGCTCGTACATCAAGGCCACATTGAATTGGGAATCGGAGTGGCCTTCCTTAGCAGCTGTGAGAAACTCTTTGTAGGCGAGTGGCAAATTGTTGACTTGATAAGCTGCGAGACCAGCATCGAAATGGGCATTTTTAATAGTTTGAGCATAGGTCTCGACAGTAAATGTCGTGGTGGCAAGGAGGCATACGCAAAGAGCAAGAATTTTGGATCTGAATGGTTTCATTTTGTATTGTTTCATATCTCGCCTAATTTACGAATTTAACAGTAGACAACTTTCAGTAATGCTCCGTGACGTCAGAAGTTGGGACATCAATAGTTTTGCATAGTTTTCTTAAAATAAAGTTGCTAATTTTTATTTTAAAACGTACCCCCATATTATAAAATAACCTATAATAAAGCGCTATTACAATTCCAATTTAGTACAAAAAAAGTACTATTGCTGCAAGAATTGACAAGTATCCATCACCTTATGGTAGCGTATCAGGAATAACATCCTCTTTTAAAAGAGATACGTATACATCTCTATTTTTTCGAACCAAAAAAAGACTAAAAAGTGAAAATCCGGAAATTTACTCCCGGATTTTCACATCTTTATTCATGAAGGCTCGTTCTAATCTATTTTAGAGATATAGTAACCTTATCAATCTTTCCGTTAAACTTGCTACTTTCAACATCGTAATCCTTAGATACCGGTGTTTCACTGTCCAACCCAACGTTGGCAGATTCGTCTGCAGAAAAAACCGAAAATTGTGTATGGTCTATCTTACCTGACCCAACAGATTTCCCATTTATGTAGAGAGTGGCAGTACCTCCCTGTCCTGGTTTATCTCCACCTTCATAGGCGAAATCCATTTTCACCGTGGACTTTCCCTTGGGCAATTTAGCAGAAGCCGTCACCTTGTATTGATCTATTCCGACATAATTATACAAATAGGTCAACGTGCCATTTTTCACATAAAAACTCCAGCCACCAAAACGTCCGGCCTGAGAAATTATAACGCCATTCGTGGTTTTGTCACCAGCCTCTATATCGGCAACTATCTCAAAAGAGCTGTTTTTGGTATTGATGAAGTCATTCTCAAGCATCCCTGTCATACCTTCGTATAGGGTCAGGCTTGTCCGCCCGAACATCAGGTCTGGACGCCCGGCTATTTTTGGATTAAAAAGTTCCTGCCTCCTGTCGTCCATAGGCAGTACCTTATATTTTTCGGCTTCACCTATAAACATTTTTTGCATCAGCGCAACGATATCAGGACGTTCATCGGCCAGGTTGGTAGACATACTAAAATCTTCTTTCACATGATAGAGTTCCCAGGTGTCTTCAGTAAATCGGTTTTCTACATTACCCCAGGGTTTTATGTGAACTGTACCTGCAAACCAACCATCGAAATAAATACCACGGTTACCGAACATCTCAAAATACTGGATCTGGTGACGGCTGGGTGAAAGAGGTTCGTCAAAACT
>JAHEBI010000127.1 GCA_024642325.1 Eudoraea sp.
AGGAAAAAAATCTGAACTATGTTGTTGAAAAAGGCGAGGCTGCTTTTTATGGGCCAAAATTGGATTTCATGGTCAAGGATGCACTTGGAAGAAACTGGCAATTAGGTACAATTCAGGTAGATTACAATCTGCCTGAGCGATTTGAACTTACTTATAAGGGCAGTGACAATGAGCTACACAGACCGGTTATGATCCACAGGGCGCCCTTTGGCAGTATGGAACGTTTTGTAGCTTTATTACTCGAACATACCGGAGGAAATTTTCCATTATGGCTCACCCCGGATCAGGCCATTATATTACCTGTAAGTGAGAAACATGAAATATATGCCAAAAAAGTTTTAAATTCATTGGAAAATGACGAAATTCGCGCCCTCCTTGATGTAAGGAACGAGACTGTAGGTAAGAAAATACGTGAGGCAGAAATGAACAAAATACCATTTATGCTTATCGTGGGAGAAAATGAAGAGGAACAAAATACAATTTCGGTCCGTAAACACGGAGGTGAAGACCTGGGAATGCTAAGTGTTAAAGCATTTGCAAACTTGGTTAAAAAGGAAATAAGTAGTACTTTAAAGTCATTTTAAAAAATATTAACGTTTAATTAAATTTATTAGCCATAGCAATACGAAGAAGATTTAGGCCCCAACCTCGGAGGGAAAACAAGAATCCTCATAATATTAATGAAAAAATCACGTCACCAAGTGTTCGCTTGGTAGGTGACAACGTTGAAATGGGCGTGTTTCCCATTGCCAAAGCAATTTCTATGGCAGAGGAACAAGGGTTAGATTTAGTCGAGATATCGCCTAATGCTGATCCACCCGTATGTAAGGTAATAGATTACAAGAAATTCCTTTACGAGCAGAAAAAGCGCGAAAAGGTAATGAAGTCGAAAGCCACTAAGGTTATCGTAAAAGAAATTAGATTTGGTCCTAATACGGATGACCATGATTACGATTTTAAAAAGAAACACGCCGAAAAGTTCCTAAAGGACGGAGCTAAATTAAAGGCTTATGTTTTCTTTAAAGGAAGGTCGATAGTATATAAAGATAAGGGAGAAATACTCTTGTTGAAACTGGCACAGGAATTGGAAGAATTTGGTAAAGTGGAGCAGATGCCAAGGCTTGAAGGAAAGCGAATGACCATGTTTATTGCACCCAAGTCGAAAAAATAACAAAGAAGAGAAGCGAGATTAATTAATAAATAGGAAGAAAATGCCTAAGATGAAAACAAAATCCAGTGCCAAAAAGCGGTTTAAGCTTACGGGGTCTGGTAAAATTAAAAGAAAGCACGCTTTTAAAAGTCACATTTTGACAAAAAAATCGAAAAAGCGTAAGCTGAAATTAACGCATGCGACATTAGTACATGATTCTGATGTTGCAAATATTATGGGACAATTAAATTTAAAATAAATTGTCTTTTCGGTAATCAATATTAACCATGGAGTTGGGCTAATAAAAGTGTTTTAGATTAAATCATTGAACCGCCTGCTACAAAAACAAATTTAAAAAAATGCCAAGATCAGTAAATTCAGTTGCTTCCAGAGCCAGAAGAAAAAAGGTGATGAAGCAAGCCAAAGGTTTCTTTGGAAGACGTAAAAACGTCTGGACAGTTGCCAAAAATGCGGTTGAAAAAGCAATGGTATATGCTTATAGAGACCGTAGAAATAAGAAAAGAAATTTCCGTGCACTTTGGATCACCCGTATCAACGCAGGTGCAAGATTGCATGGAATGTCCTATTCACAATTTATGGGTAAAATAAAAGCCAATAATATTGAACTTAACAGAAAAGTTCTGGCAGATTTGGCTATGAACCACCCGGATGCCTTTAAGGCCATTGTGGATAAAGTAAAATAGTAATAAGAATCTCGCTTTAGAAACCCTGACCAAAACCGTCAGGTTTTTTTTATAGCCCCCCGTAAAGCAGTACAAACATATTTTCAAAAGGCCGAGGACCTGCAATGTTGGTTATGTGCCATAACAGCTGAGTATCAAACTACGCCCTGATGCATTATTTCTGTGCTCGCATAAATAGATACCCTGCCAGATACCCATATTTAAACGCCCTTTGGTTATTGGAATTAAAATTGATGATCCCATGAGCGAAGCTTTAATGTGGGCAGGCATATCATCCGGACCTTCGTAATTATGCATATAATATGGTGCATCCTCCGGAACCATCGAATTCATATGTGCCTCAAAATCTGAACGTACAGTTGCGTCTGCATTTTCATTGATCGTTAAACTTGCCGATGTATGTTTTATGAACACATTGAGCATACCTGTATTAATCTCCCTCAACTCGGGAAAATTATCCTTTATGGTGTCCGTAATTAAATGAAAACCGCGTTTATAGGGCTTTAATTGTATTTCTTTTTGATAAATATTCATGGCTGCTTTTAGTTATGGTAAAACTTTATGAAAGTTACTGGTTATTTAAACATAAAAAATACCTTTGCCACCTACAACCACAAATATGAATTTGTCAGACGTTAAAATGGTAGTAACAGACATGGATGGAACTTTGTTAAATTCCAGGCATGAAGTGAGTCCGCGGTTTTTTGAACTTTATGAGGAATTGAAAAAAAGGGAAATCCTTTTTGTGGCTGCGAGTGGCCGCCAGTATAACAGTATCGTTGAGAAACTTAGTCAAATACAGAACGAAATAATTATCATCGCTGAGAATGGAGGATTTGCCAAACACAATGACAGGGAAATTGTTTCAACTCCTTTGGATACGGCTTCTAAGAATACTATTCTTGACATTTTGGAACAGATTGACGGGGCATTCCCTGTATTATGCGGCAAGTACAATGCCTATATACTCGGGGACTCTCCGGAATTTATCAACACCCTTAGGGAGTACTATACCAAATACGCATTCTTAGGGGATCTGCAAAAGTTTGATAAAGAAGTAATGAAAATTGCGGTATATCATTATGGAGGCTCTGAAAAAAATATATATCCTTTAGTGAAACACCTCGAAGGTAAATTTAAGGTGAAAGTGTCCGGTGAAAACTGGGTAGATCTGTCCCATATAAATGCCCATAAAGGTTATGCACTAAAAAAAATACAAGAGGAACACGGTATTGGTCCCCAGGAAACCCTGGTTTTTGGTGACTACAATAACGACCTGGAAATGCTCGCCCTGGCAAAATACAGTTTTGCAATGGCAAATTCACACCCAAATGTTTTAAAGGCCGCAAATTACAGCACGCTGAGTAACGATAACTTTGGGGTAGAACACATTCTGGAAAAACTTATTAAGGATCTAAATTAAGTCTTTTGTTTTTTCTTGCGCGCTGCCGGAAATAATACGTTGTTTAAAATGAGCCTGTAACCCGGTGAATTTGGATGAAGTTCCAACTCTGTTTTGGGATCCCCTACCCTATGCTGGTAGTCTTCAGGATCATGCCCCCCGTAAAAAGTAAAAAATCCTTTTCCCTTTATACCGTGAATATAGCGGGCCTCTACGTTAATTTTATTTTCCCCCAAAACCAATACGGTAGACTTCACTTCGTCTCTTGTAAAAGCGGTGGTCTGGCCCATAAAACCTTTTACCAATGAAGTATGATTCTGACACAACATGGTTGGAACAGGATCCCATTTTGCAGAAAAATCCATCAAACTAAAATAATCGGTTTCCTTGGCAACATTGTTGCGTTTACTGGTCATGTCTATAGATGAAAATTCATAGCGCAAGGGATTTCTTTCAAGGGTAAAATTCGAAAAGGCAAAGGTTTTTTTAAAATCCAGTTTGCTTTGATAGTTAGGATCAGAAGGATCCCCATCAAACATGGGCTCACAAATATCAACGCCATCTGCAGCCAGCGCTATATCAAAACTATCTGTAGCAGAGCACATTGCAAACATAAACCCTCCACCTATCACATAGTTCCTTATTTTGAGCACAACAGCTCTTTTCTCTTCTGATACCTTATTGAATCCAAGTTTAGCCGCTAATGCTTCTGCTTCCTGTTTCCCCTCAATATACCAGGGCGCTGCCCTGTAGGCCCCATAAAATTTTCCATACTGCCCTGTAAAATCTTCATGATGTAAATGAAGCCAATCATATAAAACCAGTTTATTATCCAGTACTTCCTCATCGTAAATGGTGATATAAGGTATTTCTGCATAAGTCAATGCCATTGTTACCGCATCATCCCACGGCGGATTATTCTTAGGTGAATAGACCGCTATTTTTGGTGCTTTTTCAAGAATAACGGCTTCCTGGTTTTTAGACGGACTGCTGATACCATCCAGAATTGACTGAGTCTGCCCATCCGACAAGATTTCATAAGAAACACCACGAATCTGGCACTCCTTTCGAATGCTTTCACCATCAGGCAATAAAAATGAGCCTCCCCTGTAATTTAACAGCCATTGTACTTTTTGCTGCTTGGTAAGTACCCAGTAGGTAATGCCATAGGCCTTTAAATGGTTCTCCTGGCTATCTGCGTCCATTGGAATGAGAATTGCAGAAGCACTGGATGGTAAAGGAGTCAGAAAAAGAAATAAAATCAGTATCAGAAAAGTGGTAGCCGTATACTTTCTAAATTGGATTTTGCAGGTGTTAAAAAGGTATATCATTATCTTCCGGGTCTAAATCGGAATCCTCATTCATAGTACTTCCAAAAGCCTCTTCCGGATTGGGAAGGTTTTTTGTAATGAATGGGTTATCCCCATCTATATTCATCTTGGACTGAAACTCAAATGGAGAATCAAAGTCGTCCAAGTTATCAAATTTACCCAGTTGTGCAATGAACTTTAACCTAATATTATCTAAACCACCATTCCTGTGTTTTGCTACAATAAACTCAGCCTGGCCCTGAGTAGGAGTTCGCTCTTCATCATCCCATTCATCAATTTTATAATATTCAGGACGATAAATAAAAGAGACAATATCCGCATCCTGTTCAATAGCCCCTGATTCCCTCAAATCGGACAAAATTGGCCTTTTGCTACCTCCCCGGGTCTCTACTGCCCTTGACAATTGGGATAAAGCAATAACAGGTACATTTAGTTCTTTTGCCAGGGCTTTTAAATTTCTGGAAATGGTGGAAATTTCCTGCTCCCTGTTACCCCCTTTTTGGCTTCCCCCGGCAGTCATTAACTGTAAATAATCAATAACTACTAACCTGATTTTATGTTGAGATGCTAATCTTCTTGCCTTTGCTCTCAGATCAAAAATAGATAATGAGGGAGTATCGTCAATAAACAAGGGTGCATTTTCAAGTGCTTTTACTTTCACATTCAATTGCTCCCATTCGTGTTTTTCGAGTCTTCCCGTTCTAAGCTTTTCCGAGGATAATCCGGTTTCTGAAGATATCAGTCTGGTGATTAATTGAACTGAAGACATCTCCAAAGAGAAAAAAGCAACAGGGATATTAGAATTAACAGCCATATTTCTGGCCATAGACAAGGTAAGAGCAGTTTTACCCATACCAGGTCGGGCTGCTATAATAATCAAATCACTTGGTTGCCATCCCGAAGTAAGTCGGTCTACTTTATCAAAACCGGAAGGAATTCCACTTAAACCATCCTTATTTGATATTTCTTCTATTTTCTTTTTGGCCTGAATTACAAGGTTTTGGGCGGTTTCCGCTGAACGCTTTAAATTTCCCTGGGTAACTTCGTATAATTTTGCTTCTGCACTGTCAAGCAGGTCAAAAACATCTGTAGAATCAGTATAGGCATCCTCAATAATTTCACTGGAAATTTTAATAAGGCTGCGCTGAATATATTTTTGAAGAATAATTCTTGCATGGAACTCAATATGTGCGGAGGAGGCCACTTTTTGAGTCAGTTTTATTAAATAAAAATCCCCTCCAACTGCCTCAAGTCGCTCATCTTTCCGCAGTTGGCTGGAAACGGTTAATAAATCAACCGGCTCCGAACTTTCGAACAATTTAAAGATGGCTTCGTATATATAGCGATGTGAATCTTTATAAAATGCATCAGGGTGCAAAATGTCAATAACCTCATCCACACCTTTTTTGTCAATCATCATTGCCCCCAGCACAACTTCCTCTAAATCAGTGGCTTGCGGAGGTATCTTACCCTTCTCCAAATTGATAATAGTTGGCTTGTTTATTTTATGACCAATAATTGGGCTGGGTTTTTCCATGAGTGCAAAAGTATGCAATTAACCTTAAGTTAACTTTAAATTAAGCTTTTCGGATATCAACTGTTAATTAACAATTGATATGTTGATAAGTTACGAATTTGTGTTGATAACGAAAAAAATCCGGAGAATTCATTCTCCGGATTTTCTTCATCCTGATAATAACGTTGATTACCCGTTAAATACACCCATGTTTGCATATTTATTCATACGGGCTGTGACTAATTCTTTTGGTGATAACTTTTTCAAATCATCATAATTCTTAGAAATTTTATTTTTGACTATTTCAAAAGTCTTTTCTCTATTGCTATGTGCACCTCCAGCCGGTTCCCTGACAATCTCATCAATGAGTTTTAATTTTTTCATATCTGTAGCTGTAAGCTTTAATGCCTCAGCCGCAATTTCCTTGTACTCCCAACTTCTCCATAAAATAGAAGAACAGGATTCCGGGGATATCACAGAATACCAGGTGTTTTCCAGCATTAACACCCTGTCTCCTACTCCTATTCCCAGGGCACCACCAGAAGCACCTTCTCCTATGATCACTACAATAATAGGCACTTTAAGCCGTGTCATTTCCAATATATTTCTGGCTATTGCTTCCCCCTGGCCCCGCTGTTCTGCTTCAATGCCGGGATATGCTCCGGGAGTATCTATCAGGCAAACTACTGGAATTCCAAATTTCTCAGCAGATTTCATTAATCTTAACGCTTTTCTATATCCTTCAGGATTGGCCATCCCAAAATTCCTGAACTGCCTGGTCTTTGTATTATAACCCTTCTGCTGGCCAATAAACATATAACTTTGGTCTCCAATTTTACCCAAACCGCCAATCATGGCTTTGTCATCTTTTACATTCCTATCACCAAACAGTTCTAAAAAAGTATCCCCGCATATAGCTCTAATATAATCTAAAGTATAAGGCCTGTTGGGA
>JAHEBI010000128.1 GCA_024642325.1 Eudoraea sp.
CTTCTGGAATAGTTATGAAATCACAAACGCTAAATTCATCACCTGTAGATATAAGCTCTACTCTTTTGCTGTAGATATTTCCATTTACAGAAATGATATTGGCATTATCCTCTATAACACCCATATTAGGGCCAAGAAACTGAAAATAAATAACTTTTTCTTCGTTTCTGTCATTCGGATTTCCAATAATAGTAACACATCCCCTAAGTTTTTCAATAGTGGATGCTTTAGTGGTCTTAATAGGTTTACCGCTGCGAAGTCTGAAACCACTCCCTTCTGAGTTTTGCATCTTCAAATAGCTCTTAATCCGCAATTCTTTGCTAAGCTCCTTATTTTTCTCACGTAACAAAGCTTCCGTCTCAGCAAGTGAGCTACTTTTACCCCTTAATTCCTCGATCATTTTACGAGTTTCCTCATATTTATCAGAGAGCAGCATATTATTATACTTCAGGAAATTGTTTTTAAGTATAAGACTATCGTGTTTTACTTCCAATTCGCGGAGCTCTTTCTTGTATTCCTTCAATTTGGCCACGGTAAAGTTGAGCCTGCCTACAGAATCCAATAATTGTTGTACCCGGTATCTGGAATCCTGTAATTCTATTTCATTTACTTCATTAAGTGCAGAAAGGCGATCTACTTCAGTTTTCATAAGGGTCAAATCCTTTACCAGCAAGCCTTTTTCATTTTCAAGGAAGTTTATTTGTGTTCTGGATTGGGCATAACTATAGTAGAAAGCTATTAATATACCAATAATGACGGCAACTAATGCAGCAAGTATTATTTTATAGTTAAATTTATTATCTTGAAAATCCATTCAGACAGGTTAAGCAAACTAAGATTAGGTTTATTTAAGATTTGTACTTTTCCAAGCTATCAAATATAATAAATGATATCAACAAGGTACTTGTACCAAAGTTGTGTTTTGGATGTAATGCTCAATTATATCGAGGAGAGCAGCTATTGTGTACACTTTGTCGGAATCAAATACCACTTACCGAATACGATTTTATCGAGGAAAACGCAGTGGATAAAATATTCTATGGCCGAATTGACATTAAAAAGGCCTCTGCCTTCCTTTTTTATGCGGATCAAGGGATTGTTAAAAATTTAATTCACTTTTTAAAATATAAAAATCAGCCTCAAATAGGACAATTTTTAGGTGACTGGTATGGCCAAATACTAAAAGAAAGTAACGCGCTGGATTATGTTAATATTGTAATCCCCGTTCCCTTACATAAAAAAAGGCTTAAGAAAAGGGGATATAATCAAGTATCCGGTTTTGCACAAAGAATTGCATACCATCTAAATGCCAGTTATGTGGACAACCTTCTCGTAAAAACGGCTAACACACGTACACAGACCAAAAAAACCCGGTTTTATCGCTGGAGGGGTATGCCAGATCTTTATCAATTAACCAACCCTGAATTTCTAAGTAACAAAAATGTACTTTTGATTGATGATGTAATTACAACCGGTGCTACTATAGAAGCCTGTGCAAGGGCTATAAAAAAGGCGCAAAATGCTACTATTTCTGTTGCTACAATAGCAGTTGTTCCTTAATTTCACTATTCTTTAAATTAATTGTTTCTTTGCCTAATAGAAAAATCAAATGGCCCGATTACAGCGTATTTTATCCTTTTTTTTTCTAATTACAGTTGTACTTGCCATTGTTCAATGTGCCAGGAGAGGAAGTCCATCTGGCGGACCTAAAGACACTACACCCCCTGTTTTAATAAAAACAGAACCCGAAAACCTGACTACTGAATTCAAGGCTGAAAAAATCAGGCTGTATTTTGATGAATATATTAAATTGGAGGATGTTCAGAACCAGCTTATCGTATCGCCCCCTTTAAAATACAAACCTCAGGTTTCTCCTCAGGGAGGGGCCAGTAAGTTTGTAGAAATCATTTTAAAAGACACTTTGTTAGAAAATACTACCTACACCTTGAACTTTGGACAAAGTATCGTGGATAATAATGAAGGAAATCCGAACAGCTTTTTAACCTATGTTTTTTCGACCGGAACATACATTGATTCACTTATGGTTACCGGAGTTGTTAAAGATGCTTTTAATAAAAAGGCAGACGAATTCATCAGCGTAATGCTATATGAAATAGACTCTGCCTATAACGATTCTACCATCTATAAAAAACCCCCTAATTATATTACTAACACGCTTGACAGTACCATTATCTTTCAATTGAAGTATCTAAAAGAGGGTAAATATGCCATCTTTGCAATCAAAGATGAAGCTAAAAACAATACATTCAATCAGAATACGGATAAAATAGCCTTCATTCAAGACACCGTTACTCTACCAACAGACACGGTTTATCTTCTTACTCTTTTTAAAGAGATCCCCAACTACCGTTTACAAAAACCAAATTATGCAGCCGCAAATAAAATTATTTTCGGATATGCAGGCGGAGATGAACAATTGCGCATTGAAGCCTTGACAGAAATTCCGGATACTATCAGGACACTTGTTATCAAAGAGCCTGAAAAAGATACACTTAACTATTGGTTCACCCCCTTTGAAATAGATTCGATTAATTTTAAAGTAACAAATGAGAACCTGGCAAAAATTGATACGTTTACGGTAAAAACGAGAAACCTGGCTGCAGATTCTTTGATGCTAAGTCCCAGTCACCGGAATGCCATAAACTTTGCCGATGAATTCTACATCACCTCCAGTATCCCTATTGTTGCCATAGATACAAGTTTGATCAGTTTTTTTAACAAGGATACATTAGCGGTTGAGTTCAAAGCCCAATTGGACACCACAAAAAACCGGATAGCCCTGGATTTTGATAAACAGCCTGATGAGACCTATTTTATAAATTTGTTTCCAAATAGTATTACTGACTTTTTTGGTGAAACGAACGATACTATCAACTATAGACTATCTACTGGCGGGTATGCAGATTTTGGCAATTTGAGCTTAAAGTTAGCAGGTGAAATAGCCTATCCCCTGATTGTACAATTAACAAGTGAAAAAGGTGTGACCTATAGGGAAATTTATGCGTCTGAACCAATAGACCTTGACTTTAGTACACTTGAGCCGGGAAACTATCTTATCCGGATTATTTTTGATGAAAATGCAAACGGCAAATGGGATACGGGTAATTATTTAAAGAAGATTCAACCGGAAAAAGTGATCTACTACCCCGGTGTAATTGAAATGAGAGCCAATTGGGAAAAAATTGAAACGTTTAATGTTTTAGACTAAAATCATCCCGGTCCTCTAAAAATTTAAACCGCATCCTTAAACTATTTTGATGCTCCAGACTTAAAGTAGCGTAAAGTATCTCATCCTTTTTAGAGAAAACAATCTGACTCCCCAGAGGGTCATATATGGCTGAATGTCCCGGATATCTATGCGCATTAGGATCCTCGCCCAATCTATTAACCCCAATGCAATAACTCATGTTTTCTATGGCCCTGGCTTTTAGCAAAGTATCCCAGGCTTCAATTCTGGGTTCAGGCCAATTGGCCACAAAAAGTAACACATCATAATCTCCTTTATATCTCGCCCACACAGGAAATCTGAGGTCATAACAGATAAAAGGGCAAATCCTGAATCCTTTGTAAGAAAAGACCAGTCTCTCTATACCGGCCTCATATACTTCATTTTCACCCGCAAACGTAAAGGTATGTTTCTTATCATAGCTTTTACTGCTTCCATCGGGATGTATAAAAAAAAGTCGGTTCGCAAATTTATTCTTTTCCTTAAATGCTATACTCCCCACCACCGCCATGTTTTTTTGCCTGGCAGTTTCCTTCATCCATTTCACGGTATTAACTCCTTCTTCACTATTTATTCTATCGGGATTCATGGTAAATCCGGTGGTGAACATTTCCGGTAAGATAATCATATCCGTATCGCGGTGGATCTTGCTTAACCTATCGGAAAACATATTTCTGTTCGCCAGTGGATCTTCCCAAACCAATGCGGTTTGTATCAGCGCTACTTTAAGTACATTTCGCATAATCCTTGCTAATTTTCTATTTTATCCAAAAGATCCATAATCCCATGTAGCCCTTGCGTTTTAGCATGGTCCAGGGCAGTATTTCCCTTTGCATCTTTCAATCTGGCATCCGACCCGTATTCCAATAAAAGTTTTACCAATCCCTCCCGGTTAAAAGTTGCTGAATAAATCAAAGGCGTTGCTCCCATCTCATTACTCAAATTTACATTGGCTCCTCTCTTTACTAAATCAGTAACTATTTCTGTGTAGCCTTTAAAACAACTCCCCATAAGTGCGGTATTGCCGGAAGCGTCCACAGCATCAATTTCGGCTCCATGATCCAGGAGGTAATTCGCCAAATCCCTGTGATTGTAATAGGTTGCAAGAATTAAGGGGGTAAATCCTCTTTGGTCAGGAGAATTTATGAGCTCGGGTAATTCCGTTACCATTTCCTCAATGGCTTTAATATTGCCAGTCCGTATTTCGTTAAAAAAAGTAGCTATTTTGTCTTCCATAAGAAATAAATGTATAAAAAAATGGTGAACAATAGGGTGTTCGCCCCATCTGAAACTTCAAGAATCAAATACTTGAGTTTCCTTAAGGTTATAAGGTTTGTTTTTATCAAAGTGCTTCCAATAATCCTATGGCTCAGGTATGAGTGCAAATAAAAACTATTCCAATGTACTAAATGAACTTCTCACACCCAAGGCATTCCCAGTTCTTTGGATTGTCCTGCAAGAATTTGCATCAAGTGCAAAAAATTAACGGATACCCGGTGAGTAATCTTCGGGGGCATTCTGTGGTGCATTTAAAGTTTCTGAACCTCCTGTATCGTTATATATGGTCCATTCACTAAATGTAAAGACAGCATTCCCTCTAACAACATTTGAATTCCTTACGGCTTTTCCGTCCTCAAATTCGTGATCTGTTCCGGAACCGTCCTCCCCTATACGTCCAAAGATATCAATTACGGTTCCAAAGGGATCTACCAGCACTAAATTGTCATCCCCATTAGAATCCGCGGGGCTGTTGGTCCCTGCTTCAACATCAGGGGGAAATCCATATACGTTCTCAAATTCAATCGCATTAGGTGAGAAGGTTAAAGTACTTTCTGAATCCATTATTAAACCGGAAAGATCAATTTCGGATCCTGATGTGACATTTGCATTGGTATACCTTTTTAAACTCCAGCCGGTTAGTTCAATTTGATTGTCACCTGAGTTGTAAAGCTCAATATATCTGGCAGCGGAATTATTGTTGGGATCTGCTATCTCGGATATGAACAATTGGTCGGATGTCAAAATATTTGCTATTCCTGCACATCTTTCATTTTCCAAATCCATATCATTCAAATTGCGAATGATTAATTGATAATCATTATTTTCCTTAAAGAGAACCGCGGTTACAAATCCATTTCCCGAAGGTAAAATAGTATCCTGAAAATCAGAATATCCACTATTTACTAATTCTATTAAACCACCATTACAATTTGTAAGATTTCTTATGGTCTCTTCCTTTGGATTAGCGAAAGGTAGGTTTAGTTCCTCTTCTATTACCTCCAGACCAGTTAATTGTATTAAAGTGCTTACCAAATTGTCATTAAGCCCGGTAATGGTTGTAATTTTAGGTACTATATTTCGAACAGGATCACATGAAAGAAACAGGTGTTCCCTTAACGAAAGGGTCGGGAGTCTGCCAACACTATAATTCCCAAAAGATGGAAAAACGCCCCCAAGCTTATATACTTCTTTACTTCTCCCAAGGAATAGTCCTTTCAGTTTTATAAAGATCTTACTTCCCAATTCATAGAATAAGTAAGAATCTCTAAGGTCAATTTCTATTTGAAAACCTTCTGTGGGGTTTATGGGGTCATCCTGAATATGAAGTGTGCTAAAAAAGTTACCGGCCTGATCTGAGGATACTATATAACCTTCAATTACTAAATCTTCCTGTATCTGAATTACTTCACCTGCAAATATATTTTTAACCTCCTTAAAAGTAATGTTAGCCATCAATTGACTATCACACGAATTTTCCGGGATTTTAAAATCCTGATCCTTTACACAAGAGCATATGAGCAAAATATAAAAGCATCTAAGGATAGCGCCTGACTTAAGACTGTTCATATGTTTTTTTATCATAATTTATATTGAGTTAATTACATTCCATTTTAGCTTAGAAGCTGATGGCTAGATTCAAAAAATAAGTTCTTCCATAACCAAACCAAAACTTGGGGCCAAATGAAGGTGTGCCGCTCAGATTATCCTGTAATAATTGTCCGTAATTGCCATTCCTGTTTTGCTCATAACCCCCGGTTCTAAAATCTGTGTCAAATACATTATTTATACTTATGAATGCACTTAAGTATTTACCATTTAACAACCATGATTTACCCCCCACCAGATTTAAGAGATATATAGCATCTATAGGGTTTTGTTTTAGGATTCTATCAACATTTTCTGGAGTGGCATTTTCAAAGGGCTGTCCTGTCTCAGGATTAAAATAGAAACTCCGGGTTCGCCTTATGGTTGATATACTAGTATAATTATCAGAAAGGTAATTTAACTTTGCACCAGCCCACCAGAACTTAGGATCCCTGTATTCTATACCCAGTGAAATTGCGGTCTGGGGACCAGCAGGAAGTTTGTAGTTTTTAATTTTTGCTATTCCCAGATCTTTTGTCCCTTCAATAGCTATCAAATCCTCTTCATTTCCCGAAGTGTCAAAATTTATTGCCAGATTAGGATCACTGGCAAAAACATACTTCCCCAAGGCAAAGGCAGTGGATAAATTTACTGAAGAAGAAATCTGGTATGAAAGTCCCACCTCAATTCCCATGTTCAGCTTATCGAGATCAGTGATTACTTCCTGTACAAAATCTGAACCTACCCCGGCATCAACAAAGAAAAAATTTATGTCCGTGAGCTTTTGAAAACGTGTATAGAAGCAGGTTAATCTTCCTAAAAGGTTTGGAAACCTGCTAAAATAATTTATATCAATACTTGTGATTTTTTCACTATTTAAATTGGGCACAATTGTATTATTCTCTCTTGGGTTAATA
>JAHEBI010000129.1 GCA_024642325.1 Eudoraea sp.
TAAGGAATAGATTATTCTAATTTGCATACGTCTTATTTTAGACTTCTTTTTTGTAGTAAACCTGATTATGTCTACTTTTGGGGAAAGTACTTGGTCTTATGAAATATGAACAAATAAACAGTGAGTTGTTTAAAAGGAATCGGGCGAAATTCATGGCTCAAATGAAGCCAATGAGTATTGCGATATTTAATTCCAACGACATATACCCCATCGGTGCGGACAGTACCATGCCCTTTCAGCAGCACAGGGATATTTTTTATCTCAGTGGGGTAGATCAGGAAGAATCTATCCTCTTGCTTTTTCCGGATGCCTACGATAAAATAAACAAAGAGATATTATTTGTCAGGGAAACAAATGAACACATAGCCATCTGGGAAGGGGAAAAGTTGGATAAGACTCAGGCAACAGAGGTTTCCGGCATTCAAACTGTTCATTGGCTTACAGATTTTGATAAGGTATTTTTTAATCTGATGACCGAAGCAGAAGTTATTTATTTGAATACCAATGAACATTACAGGCAGTCTGTAGAAACTCAAACCAGGGAAGACCGCTTTATTATTAAATGTAAGAATGATTATCCTGCGCACCAGGTAGCCAAGAGCAATCCCATTTTACAACAGATAAGGGGCGTAAAAGAACCTGAGGAAATTAACCTGATTCAGAAAGCCTGCGATATAACTGAAAAGGGCTTCCGGCGCATATTGAAATATGTAAAACCCGGCATTTGGGAATATGAATTAGAGGCAGAATTTCTTCATGAGTTTATAAGGAATCGATCTAAAGGTTTTGCTTATACTCCAATAATAGCATCCGGGAATAATGCAAATGTTTTACACTATATTGAAAATAAAAACCAATGCAAAAATGGCGACCTCATCCTGTTGGATGTAGGAGCAGAATATGCAAATTATTCAAGTGATATGACCAGGACAATTCCGGTGAATGGAAAATTTAATAAAAGGCAGCGCCAGGTCTATGATGCCGTGCTTAAGGTAAAAAATGAAGCTACAAATATGCTTGTGCCGGGTACTTTATGGGCAGATTATCACAAAGAAGTAGGGAAAGTAATGACTTCTGAACTAATTGGATTAGGACTATTGGACAAGGCTGATGTGCAAAATGAGAACAAGGATTGGCCTGCTTATAAAAAATATTTCATGCATGGCACGAGTCATCATATGGGATTAGACACACATGATTATGGAGAACTAAAAAAACCCATGAAGCCGAATATGGTCTTTACAGTAGAGCCGGGGATTTATATTCCGGATGAAAAGATGGGTATTCGATTAGAAGATGATGTAGTTATTACCGATAAAGGATCCCCGTTTAATCTAATGAGGAATATCCCGATTGATGCTGAGGAGATAGAAGATCTAATGAATAAATAGTTCTTGGAAAACTGCGGTAGCGAGAATCTTAAAGTATTAAAACCATGAGGTTTTAGACCATCCCTGTTTACCAATATTTGCGAAAATAAAAATGGCTAAAGCGGGCAATACCCAACCCATACTTAATTTACTCAGGGGAATCCATTTTGTAATGGCTTCTATATGGCTACTTAAACCAATACTTCCCAAAAAATCAGGAATACTAAAAAGGATAGTTGTAAAAACGACTGCCCTGAATACATTGGGAGATCCAAATTTTTCAGGAACTACATTAAGCAAGATTAAAACAATGGTGATTGGATAAACGAACATTAGAACGGGCAATGCAATAGCAATTATGTAACCCACATTAAATTGCCCCATTAAGACTCCCAGGCAACAACTTATCAGAGCAGTAATCAAATATGCTTTCTTTGAATCCGGTAAACGGGATTTTACAAAATCTGCTGTGCCGGCTACAATTCCTACTGCAGTAGTAAAACAAGCCAAACTTACGAGGATACCCAGGAATAGGTTCGCAGTTGTCCCAAGGGTAATCTTACTTATACCTATGATTAGGGCGGTACGTGATATTGTATCATCAAATGGCCCGTGCATCACTGCTCCGGTAAAAATTAATCCGGCATATATTATTATTAGGCCTAATCCAGCCAGCCAGCCGGCCTTTGTTATCAAAGCTTTTTTACTTTCGTATGAATCTTCTTTATGAGAAAGATTAATCGAAGTTATTATAACCCCACCAACAACAATGGCACCGATGGCATCAAAGGTTTGATAACCTTCGAGTATTCCTTGTGATAATGGATTGGTAAACGTGTTCGCCCCAAAATTAAGTGGAAAGGAAAACAGAGTTATACCCATAATAAACAAGAGAATAAGAATAATAGCGGGAGTTAAATACTTCCCTATTATGTCCAATATTTTTGTCCGGTTCATCACAAAAATGAAGACTAAAACAAAATAAACGATACTTGTACTTAAAGCAGAATTATGAAATAAGGGTGCAATACCTATTTCGTGTGTAACGGAAGCCGTTCTAGGAGAAGGCAATGCAATGGATACGCCATAAATAATAAAGCAATAAATCAGGCTAAAGGAAGATGATACCTTAGAGCCAAAATCATACATAGTTCCCTGAAGTTTGGCATGACCAAGTATTCCAAATATGGGGATTAAAACGGCTGAAAGGGCAAACCCAAGAGCAACTAACCACCATAGTTCTCCTGCTTTAAGGCCTAATAGAGGGGGTAAAATCAAATTTCCCGCGCCAAAGAAAAGGGAGAATAGTGCAAAAGCTGTAACTAAGGTTTCCTTTATTCTATTCATAGGACAATTAAACCTGAAAGATAATCCAAAAATGCACTAAAACTAATACAAAATTCATCCCGGCAAACTTGCAATTGATCGAAAAAAGAGACGTTTGTCGAAAAAAGCATAAAATTCACAGGGGGCACCCAATAAAACACAAGGTACTAGCGTTCTGAAATTAAGTTATTTGAAAATATAGTCTCTTAAACTTTTACTGATTGTTTATTCATGCATATTACGGATTCCCAAACCCTACCAATGCAGACCTAAAACCTACATTATGAAAAAAATATTTTGCAATATTTTTGGCCACCACTATTCTGTATCCAAGAAGGTAACCTTGCACATAAAGGAATATAAGTGTGTTCACTGTGGCAAAGAAGTCACAACAGACGTAAGCGGAAATCTTTCCGTTTTAACACCTGAACTTCAGGAGATCAATGATACCTTAGAAGACTTATACCAAAAAAGACATAGGACTACCCAACAAGTAGCTTAATTATGCTTTGGCAAATGAATTCCACCCCTGAGCGGTAAGTGGAATTTTAGAATTATTCCTGGATATTAAGTGTGCGCCTTCATTCTTTTCTGTTATGTGCCCCACAACAGTAAAGTTAGGATTGCCCTTTAATTCCGGGAATTTTTTTTGATCAATAGTGAACAATAACTCGTAGTCTTCTCCCCCGCTTAAAGCTACTAAAGAGCTATCTATATTAAACTCCTCACATGCCGATATTACCGTGGGATCCAATGGGATTTTATCTTCATACAGGTTGCATCCAACATTGCTGTTTTTGCACAAATGGAGAATTTCAGAAGATAGGCCGTCACTAATATCTATCATGGAAGTGGGATGAATACCCAGGTTCATTAATAATTCTACTATATCTTTTCTGGCTTCCGGTTTTAATTGGCGCTCAATGATGTAACTATATGCCGTCAAGTCCGGCTGATTATTTGGATTAACTTTGAATACTTCCTTTTCACGTTTCAAAACCTGCAATCCCATATAGGCACCTCCAAGGTCACCACTAACCACCAAAAGATCATTGGGTTTTGCCCCACTCCTGTATACAAGATCTTCTTTTGCTGCCTCGCCTATGGCTGTAATGCTAATTATCATTCCTGTGGTAGAGGAAGTAGTATCTCCACCAACCAAATCTATTTTGTAAAGCTCACAGGCTAATGAGATACCGCTGTAGAATTCTTCCAGGGCTTCCAAAGGAAATCGATTGGAGACCGCAACAGATACTGTAATCTGTGTAGCTCTAGCATTCATTGCATAAATATCAGATAAATTAACCATGACGGCTTTATAACCCAGGTGCTGAAGTGGCGTGTAGCTGAGATCAAAATGTATTCCTTCAATCAACAAATCTGTAGACACAAGCACCTTTCTATCGGCAAAGTCCAGCACTGCCGCGTCATCGCCAATACCCTTAACAGTAGACTTATGGTGCAATTTAAAATTCCCGGTGAGATGATCTATTAATCCAAATTCACCTAATTCTTCTAGTGAGGTTTTCTCCTGGTTCTTATCTTCAAACATAGTACAAAAATAAGCGGATGGGAATAATATATTATCTTTATCCTGAAAAAGAATAATTAATTTTTGCCCCATGAAAAAATCGTTCCTGCTTATTTTAGGCCTGATGTTTCTTTCAGGCTGTTCCAATAATGATGATTCTTCTGTTGATGATAACGATTCCGGGATAATAGATGATACCCTGCCGGATGATGTAATTGGTAATCCACAAACAGGGTTTTTACCATGTGAAAATGGAATGGCAGGGATATATCCCTGCAATGGGTATGACTTATTAGGCCAAATTACTTTGACCCAATTCGGTGCTACTTCGGCAAATGACATTTGGGGGTGGACAGATACCTCTACAAATAGAGAATATGCATTGGTGGGTTTGGATAATGGAACCGCCTTTGTTGATATAACCGATACGGAAGAGTTGATTTATCTCGGAAAATTACCCTCAGCAACCGTTTCCAGTTCCTGGAGGGACATAAAAGTGTATCAGGACCATGCATTTGTGGTGTCTGAGGCAGGTGGCCACGGGATGCAAGTCTTTGATTTAACCAAATTGAGAAATGTGGCGAATACCCCGGAAACTTTTGAGGCAGACGCCCTTTACACCGGTTTTGGTAACGCGCACAATATTGTTATCAATGAAGTTAGCGGATTTGCATATGCAGTTGGCACTGCCAGAAATGACGTATACAGAGGTGGTGCACATTTTATTAATGTTCAGGATCCCAAAAGCCCATTAGCTGCAGGCGGCTACGGCGCAAACGGTTACACACATGACGCACAGGTTGTTACTTACAACGGCCCGGATACTGATTATACAGGACAAGAAATTTTTATTGGGGCAAATGAAAATCAAATGGCTGTTGTGAACGTTACAGATAAAGATAATCCTATGCAGATAAGTACTATTCAATACGCCAATATTGGATATACACATCAGGGATGGTTTTCGGAAGATCAACGCTATTTTATTTTGGGAGATGAATTAGATGAAATCAATTTTGGTTTTGATTCGAGGACACTCATTTTTGACTTTTCAGACCTGGACAATCCCCTATTGCATACTACATATTTAGGCGAAACAGGGGCTATTGACCACAATGGTTATGTAAAAGGAGATGCTTTTTATCTCGCGAATTATACTGCAGGTATTCGAATCCTTGATATTTCTGGGGTAGAGGGGCAAAGTATCGTTGAAGAAGGTTTCTTCGATACGTATCCGTCCAATAATACGGCTGCTTTTGAAGGTGTATGGAGTGTATACCCATACTTCGAAAGTGAAAAAGTCATTGTAAATGATATCAATTCAGGACTTTTTGTTATTAAAAAGTCAAATTAGAACAACGGTGAAAAACGTTTTAATTTTTATGATAGTGCTGTTTCTGTTTTCATGTTCTGATGACGATTCAGCAGTTCCGGAAAGCGCTTATGATGAGGCATTGTTTTCAGGTGAGATTGATTGGGTGAAAAGTTTTGGAGGAACAGACGAAGAAACGGCGCAGTCGGTAATACATACCAACGATGGCGGTTATGCAATTCTTGGGTATTCACAAAGCACGGATGGTGACCTTACCGGCAGGCCTGTTGCGGTAAATGACTATTGGGTTTTAAAATTGGATCCGGCGGGGGAGGTGCTTTGGAGTAAGACTTATGGCGGCAGTAAAGATGATAGGGGGCAGGCTATTATCCAGACTTCAGATGGCGGTTATGCCGTCACGGGCTATGCCATGAGCGATGATGGGGATGCGAGTAATAATGAAGGGTTCCATGATAACTGGATTTTAAAACTGGATGCACTTGGAGGTATAGAATGGGAAAAAAGCTTTGGGTTTTCTGGTCATGACCATTCTTATGATCTGGTGCAAACTGCGGACGGAGGATTTTTCTTTGTCGGCTTTTTGGATATTACAGCAGCCCTGTCTGACGGTACTTACAATAAAGGGAATTCTATAACCAGACATGGTGTGGGGGAATTTTGGGGAACAAAAATAGATGCCAGTGGGAATCTGGAATGGAGAAGTTATTATGGAGGAACCAACAATGACAGAGCTCATGCGGTTGTTGAAGCGGATGACGGTGGCTTTGTAATGGCCGGCTTTTCTGAAAGTGATGATTATGACGTTTCCAATACCAAGGGGAGCTATGATTTTTGGGTGATTAAATTATCAGTTGCCGGTGAATTGTTATGGGAGCGTTCCTTTGGGGGTTCCGGTATTGAAGTTGCCTATGATATTGTTAAAACTGATGATGGCGCTTATGTGATTACCGGGAATACCTTCAGCACTGACATGGATGTATCTATAAATCATGGTGAATCTGATATATGGCTTATTAAAGTAGATGATAATGGAAATCTGATATGGGAAAAAACCTTTGGAGGTTCTCAGTTTGATGCAGCTCAGGGTTTAAGCACTGCCCGGGATGGTGGATTTATTATTGCCGGAAACTCAAAAAGCATTGATGGAGATGCTAAAGAAAATAATGGTGAAAACGATATTTGGTTAATAAAAACAGATCGTGAAGGAAATCTCATATGGCAGGGATCATATGGAGGCTCAGGCCTGGATTATGGTTTTGATGCGGTTGAGAATCAGGATAAAAGCATACTCCTGGTAGGAGAAAGCTCTGGCAATGATTTCCCAAACCTCATAAATAAAGGGCTTTCAGACGTTGTAGTTCTGAAAATCAAATGATGGTTTCCAACAAATGACAGCCTCTTGCTGGCTAAAACTTTAATAGTATCTTATTTATATTGCTATTTATAAGCTCTTTTTTGCC
>JAHEBI010000130.1:0-3041 GCA_024642325.1 Eudoraea sp.
GTGGTTGTTTTTAATGCTCCTTACAGCAATACAAGGTCCGTTGTTGAATTAGCCATTGGCCAGATTATAATGCTGTTTCGTAATGTATTCCCTAGAAGCATCGAACTACATAATGGCATATGGAACAAAACAGCTGTCAATTCCAAAGAAATACGGGGGAAAAACCTGGGAATTGTGGGTTATGGAAATATAGGTAAACAATTGTCAGTGCTTGCCGAAGCTATTGGGATGAGGGTTTATTACTATGATATTGAGGACAGATTAGCAATGGGTAATGCAGTTAAATGCGATACTCTTGAAGATTTATTAAATGTTTCTGACGCGGTTTCTTTGCATGTGGATGACAATAAGGCCAACATTAATTTTATTGGTGAGCGCGAAATTAACCAAATGCGTGAAGGTGCTATTCTTTTAAATCTTTCAAGAGGTTTTGTTGTAGAAATGGAATCTCTGGAAAAAGCACTTAAAAGCGGCAAACTGCGGGGTGCGGCAATAGATGTTTTTCCCAAAGAACCGCAGTCTAACGGATCATTTGTCTCAGAATTACAGGGAATTCCCAATGTTATTTTAACGCCACATATTGGAGGCAGTACCGAAGAAGCACAGAGAGATATAGCAGATTTTGTTCCCAACAAGATTATGTACTACATTAATTCCGGGAATACGGTTGATGCCGTCAACTTTCCAAATATTCGTTTGCCAAAACAAAATAAGGCACATAGATTCTTACACATTCATAAAAATGTTCCTGGTATTATGGCTAAAATTAATGAAGTCCTGGCGACTTATGAGATGAATATTTCAGGCCAATACCTTTCAACAGATAGTGATGTAGGTTATGTGATTACAGATCTTGACAGGGATTATAACAAAGAGGTAATTAAAGCTCTTAAAAAGGTTGATAACACCATTAAATTTAGAGTATTATATTAAATATCTTCTAATTCCATAAAAATTGAACCTATATATTTCAAGGGTAATTAAAAAGTATAAATCACTTAATGGTGATGATATGGTTCATTCCCCAGGATCGTAAATGCCCTGTAAATTTGTTCAATAATAAATAAGCGGACCATTTGATGCGAGAAAGTCATTTTGGAGAGACTAATTTGACCAATGGCCTTTTGTTTCAGGGAGTCACTAAAGCCGTATGGGCCTCCAATAACTAAAATCCATTCCTTAATACCCGAGTTCATTTGCTTCTGCAAGTAATGTGCGAATGCTACAGAGCTATATTGCTCCCCGTTTTCATCTAATAAAAACAAAGAGTCAGTATGGTTTACATGTTTGAGGATCAACTCAGCCTCTTTATCCATTTGGTCTGTTTCAGACAGATTTTTGGTATTTTTTATATCGGGTAAAACCACAAATTCAAATTTGATATAGTGTTTTAACCGCTTCAGATAGACATCCATAAGCTTCTGCAGTTCTCCCCGATCGGTTTTACCTATTGCAATAAGTTTTATCCTCATATAACTATGTTAAAATTTTAGAGAAATTGAATTTCTTTATTGGCATATGTTTTTACTAATTTAGTGCTCTACAAGTTGCAAAAATGATATCAAAAGAACAATTTCAAAAGGAGATATCTTTAATAATAGAAAATGCCATAAGGGAGGACGTAGGAGATGGGGATCACAGTTCACTCGCTTGCATACCGCGGAATGCAAAAGGTAAGGCCCAACTATTAGTAAAGGATGAATGCATATTGGCAGGGGTTGAATTTGCACGACAGACTTTTAATTATGTGGATCCGGATTTGAGAATGGACATACTTTTCAATGATGGTCAACGGGTAAATTTTGGAGATGTGGCATTTTATGTGGAAGGAAGATCACAATCTATTTTAAAAGCTGAACGGCTTGTCTTAAATGCCATGCAGCGTATGAGTGCAATAGCTACAAAGACCAATTATTTTGTTTCGCTTCTCCAAGGAACCGATACCAAGGTTCTGGATACCCGGAAAACTACGCCCGGAATACGAGCCATTGAAAAGTGGGCTGTAACCATTGGAGGAGGAGAAAATCACAGGTTTGCTCTATACGATATGATTATGCTGAAAGACAACCATATAGATTTTGCCGGCGGTATTACCAGGGCAATTCAAAAAACAAAGCTCTATTTAAAAGAATCGAACAGAAATTTAAAGATTATTGTTGAAGCCAGAAATTTAAAAGAAGTAAAGGAAATTCTTGAATCACAAGGTGTTTATAGGATTCTACTCGATAATTTCAACTACGAGGATACAAGAAAAGCAGTAAAACTTATAGGGAATCAGTGCTTCACAGAATCATCCGGGGGAATTAATGAGAATACGATAAGAAATTATGCCGAGTGTGGTGTTAATTACATTTCTTCAGGTGCCATAACACACTCCGTATATAACAAGGACCTTAGCCTTAAAGCTATTTAGATGTCAAAGGAAATAGAAGACCGGCTGGACAAGATTCCCATTGTTAAATGGATTGTCAGACTACTTAAAAAAATTAAACTCCCTGCTTTTGAAGGGCTCTCCCTATATGATCTTGTTGAGATGTACATTACAGGGATAGTCCAGGGTGCATTCTCCACAAGGGCAAGTTCTATAGCTTTTAGCCTGTTCATGGCTCTTTTTCCCTTGCTAATTTTCTTATTTACATTAATCCCTTTTATAATTCCTTATGTGAGTGTGGCCAATGAAAATTTTGACGCACAATTTCTAAATTTTCTGGAATCCTTTTTGCCCTCAGCTACAGGGGAATATTTTGGAGATATTTACCATCAGATAAAAGATCAGCAGAGTGGAGGGTTACTTTCTTCCGCTTTTATTTTGTCAATTTTTTTAATGACCAATGGAGTAAGTGCAATTTTTGGAGGTTTTGAAGATTCTTACCACATAAATCTCACCAGGAATTTTTTTAAGCAGTATGCCTTCGCCATGATGGTAGGTTTTCTTCTTTCAGTATTACTGATCCTTGGTGCCGTTGGCTATGTGTACTTTGAGTTTTATATCCTTGAATATTTAAGTGAATGGGCAGCCCAAACAAGGGGGTACGATCTTT
>JAHEBI010000130.1:3051-6976 GCA_024642325.1 Eudoraea sp.
TCTCATATCTTACCACAGCCATACTATACTATTTCGGCACTTTGGAAGGTAAACAGGCTAAATTCTTTTCCTATGGTGCTTTAATGACTACCTTATTGTTTTTTTTAACATCCCATTTATTTGGGGTTTATATCAACAACTTTTCCAGATATAATGAGCTGTATGGAGCCCTGGGGGGATTGTTAATTCTAATGGTATATATATGGCTGAACTCTATCATTCTTTTACTCGGATTCGAACTTAATGCCACTCTTAATTATCTTAGAAAACAACATCAGTAATGAAGCAGAGTGCTAGCAGGGTATTATTGGCAGGGGTTTTTATGTTGATCTCCCAGGTAGTGCATTCACAAAGTGTTTTAGGTACCTGGAAGACTATTGATGATATGAGCGGAAACGCTAAATCTATCCTTGAAGTTTATAAAAATGGCGATCGCATTTATGGGAAAATTAAAAGGATTCTCGTAAAAGGAAAGGAAAATGCCGTATGTATAAACTGTGAAGGTGAACTCAAGGATAAGCCTGTTGTTGGGATGCTCATAATCAACGGGTTAAAAAACAGCAGTAAAAATGAATATGGCGGAGGGGAAATTCTCGATCCCGAAAATGGAAGAAAATACAGGTGTAAAATCTGGCTAAACCCAGAAAACCCCAACGAACTGAAAGTTCGGGGTTATATTGCATTTTTCTATAGAACACAAACCTGGCTTAGGGTAAATAATTAGTAGGTATAACCTCATGGAAATCTTTATAAATGTCATACTGCCGATTCCTTTGGAAAAACATTTTACCTATCGCATTTCTGAAGCTGAAGCAGCACTTTTAAAATCAGGCATGCGGGTTGCTGTGCCGTTCGGGAAGACCAAGCTTTATACCGCCCTTGTTGTTGATATTCATCACACGCCACCACTTGTATATGAGGCTAAAGCAATTCACGACATATTGGACGAGCAACCAATTGTAACCGCAATTCAAATAAAACATTGGCAGTGGATAGCGGATTATTACATGTGTACGATAGGGGAAGTTTTTAGAAGTGCAATTCCCAGTGCTCTTTTATTAGAAAGTGAAACACTAATATTATTGAATAAAGAAGCCGTAATTGATGAAGATCAATTAAAAGATGATGAATTTATGGTTTATGAGGCCCTGAAGCACCAGAATATCCTGCGCGTCAACGATATTATGGAAATTGTGGAAAGAAAAAACATTCTTCCTGTTCTTGGCAGACTTATCAAATTGGAAGCTATCTTATTAAAGGAAGAAATTCATGAACAGTACAAACCTAAGATGGTACGCTATGTTCGGCTGGGTCAAAGGTATGGTTCTGAGACAGAACTTGAAGAATTATTAAATTCACTGACCAGGGCACCTAAACAAAGCCAGGTTGTGCTGTCGCTGTTTCACCTTCAGGCGACTAAAAAAAAGCCTATAAAACTGGATGACTTAGAAGTTGAAAGCAGGACAAGCCGGGCCGTTATTCGTGCCTTAATAAATAAAGAAGTCCTTGAAGAATATTTCATCCAAACAGATCGGGTAGTATTTAATGGCGGTAAAGAGCTTGAGCCACCCAAAGAATTGAATGAATATCAGGTTGCAGCACTAAATTCAATTAGGCAAAACTTTGATAATAATAAAGTTACACTACTTAAGGGGGTCACATCCTCTGGAAAGACCGAGGTATATGTCCAACTCATTGCAGATTGCCTGAGGAAGGGAAAACAGGCCTTGTATCTGGTTCCGGAAATCGCTATCACTACGCAGCTTATATCAAGATTACAGGAATATTTTGGATCTGCTATTTCTGTTTTTCATTCCAAATACAATATGCAGGAAAAAGTTGAGGTATGGAAGAATGTGTTGGATAATAAATCAAAAGCACAATTGATCATTGGTGCCCGTTCTGCCTTATTTCTCCCTTTTTCAGATCTGGGCCTGATCATTATTGATGAGGAGCACGAAACTTCATTTAAACAGTATGATCCGGCACCGCGTTATCACGCCAGGGACGCTGCTATTGTTCTTGGGGGTTTATTTAGCTCTGATGTACTATTGGGTTCTGCAACTCCAAGTATTGAGAGCTACTACAATGCCCAGACGTCTAAATACGGATATGCACAAATAGACAGAAGGTTTGGAAATGTGCTAATGCCTGAAATGGAATTAGTGGATATCAAGGAGCAGCATCGAAAAAAACGAATGAACGGACATTTTTCTGAGCGCCTTTTAGAGGAAATGACCGAAACACTGCGCCAGGGTGAGCAAATAATACTTTTTCAGAACAGGAGGGGATATGCCCCGATTTTAGAATGTACCACCTGCGGGCATTCCCCTCAATGTCCCAATTGTGATGTAAGTTTAACATATCATATGCAAAGAAAACAGCTAAGATGCCATTATTGCGGACATCATATAGCGTTGCCCCAAATTTGTCTGGCTTGCGGGAGTAATACATTAGACACCAAAGGCTTTGGTACGGAACAGGTAGAGCAGGAATTAAATACAATTTTCCCATCTGCAAGGGTCGGTCGAATGGATCTGGACTCCACCCGCGGTAAACACGCATATGCCAAAATTATTCATGCATTCGAAAATCAGGAAATGGATATATTGGTCGGGACTCAAATGGTAACCAAAGGGCTTGATTTTAGAAATGTAAACCTGGTAGGAATTATGAATGCCGATGCACTTTTGAATTTTCCCGATTTCAGGGCACATGAACGCACCTTCCAGTTGCTTACTCAGGTAGCCGGCAGGGCCGGCCGTACTAAAAAAAGAGGTAAAGTAATCATTCAAACCTTCAACCCTTACCATCAGATTCTTAAACAGGTAACCACAGGAGATTATGAAGGAATGTTTCAGGAACAACTTTATGAAAGGGAACTCTACAAATATCCACCGGTCAACAGGATTATAAGAATGACCTTTAAGCACAAAGAGTACAACAAATTAAACGATGCTTCCCAATGGTTTGCAAAAGCCTTGCGTAATTCTATGGATATTAAAGTGTTAGGCCCCGAATTTCCTCCTGTTTCCCGAATACGAAATCAATATTTGAAACATGTATTGATTAAGATTCCTCAAGGATTACCACTGTACAAAACAAAAAAAAGCATCAAAAGAATACATAATTCTTTCGATGCTGTTTCTCAGTTTAAAGGCGTTCGTATAATCTATAATGTAGATTATATGTAATTAAACATTGTTTAATGCTTCCGCCAACTCTGTTTTTTTATTTCTGCTCAGAGGGATAGACCTGCCACTTACTTCAACATTCTTGCTATTGAATTTCTCAATTTTCTCAAGATTTACAATATAAGACTTGTGTATTCGTAAGAACTTGTCTTCGGGTAATTGTTTTTCGAAGGCTTTCATCGTAGATAAAATAACAATATTAGCTTCATCTGTGACCAGTTTTATATAGTCACCCAAGGCTTCTATCCACTTAATTTCATTTAGGATAACCTTTCTTTTCTTAAGATTGCTCTTAACAAAAATATGTTCTTCATCTTCATTTACCTTATTCATCTGCTCATATTTAGCTACTGCTCTTTTGACAGAAGCATCAAAACGTGCCATTGTAATAGGTTTGTGCAGATAATCGGTAACATCATAGTCAAATGCCTTTAAGGCATAATCCGGTTTACCTGTTATTAAAATCACCTGTGGACTGTTTTCTAACGACTCCAATAGGTCAAAACCACTAATAATAGGCATTTCTACATCAAGGAAAATCAAATCGATTTCATTATTCTTGATGCCGTTTTTTGCTTCAATAGCATTACTGTAATCAGCGACTAGGGCCAGGTTGGGATGATTGTTAACTAATTTTGCAACTGCCATACGTTGCATAGACGAATCATCAACAACAATACTTCTTAGTTTCATAAAGGGGTTGATTTGTGGGGTTAAATCATCGACAAAGT
>JAHEBI010000131.1 GCA_024642325.1 Eudoraea sp.
TCCAGTCTCCCGCAGCCGGGGTTTCAAAAAAGCATTTTTGGCAATATCCCTGTCTGAAAATTGGTTTATCCTCCTTGCAATTCAAACACTGATATTTAATAAAGTTAAACTGCAATTCTTTATCCAATACCTGATTGACATTCAAAAAATCATCATTAAACAGTAAATAATACTGAATGGGTCGGCCCATTTCAGACTGCATTTTACGCAATACTCCTTCGTAACGCATGAATGGTAATATTTGTTAGAAATCCGTTTGAAAATACTAACTTTAGCAGTTAGTTTCAGACCGCTAAAGATACCCAAAAATGCCGATACCTTTATTTAATTCTATAGCTTCATGGCTTTTGAAAAAACGCTATCACCAGATAGAACTCTTTCTTAAGTATCCCGGTGAAGTACAGGAGGAAGTATTATATCAGTTATTGGGATTCGCAGAGGACACAAAGATTGGCAGGAAACACGAATTTAGCTCTATCACAAACTATAAAACCTTTGCCGAACGTATTCCAATAGTTTCCTATGAGGAAATAGAGCCTTTAATAGAGCTTACCAGAAGAGGAGAACAAAATATCTTCTGGCCAACTGCCATTAAATGGTTCGCTAAAAGCAGCGGGACAACTAATGCCAAAAGTAAATTTATTCCGGTAAGCGAGGAGGCATTGGAAGATTGCCATTATAAATCGGGGAAAGACTTATTGTGTCTTTATTTGAACAATAATGAGAATTCTCAGTTATTTACGGGTAAAAGCCTGAGGTTAGGCGGTAGCAAAGAGTTGTATGAAGACAATGGCTCATTTTTCGGAGACCTTTCAGCTATTTTAATAGATAATATGCCATTTTGGGCAGAATTGAGTAGTACTCCCAGCAGCAGGGTTTCTCTAATGAGTGAGTGGGAATCCAAAATGCTGGCTATTATAAAGGAAAGCATACAGGAAAATGTTACCAGCCTGGCAGGGGTTCCATCCTGGATGTTAGTGCTCTTAAATAAAGTCCTGGAGGAGACAGGAAAAAATGATTTGTTTGAAGTTTGGGAAAACCTTGAAGTCTTTTTCCATGGCGGGGTGAGTTTTAATCCATATCTGGAACAATACCATAATCTGCTGCCAAGGAAAAGATTCAATTATTATGAGATTTACAATGCATCTGAAGGTTTTTTTGCCATTCAGGACAGGAATAATGCAGATGATTTACTATTAATGCTTGACTACGGGATTTTTTATGAATTCATTCCAATGGACGCCTACGGTTTGCCAGATCAAAATGTAATTCCATTATGGGAGGTGGAGCTGCATAAAAATTACGCTATAATAATTACCACGAATGCCGGACTTTGGCGTTATAAGATAGGGGATACCGTTCGTTTTACTTCTACCAATCCATATAGGATAAAGATTACGGGCAGGACAAAACACTATATTAATGCTTTTGGGGAGGAACTCATTATTGAAAATGCCGAAGAGGCCCTTAAAAATAGTTGTCAAAAAACCGGTGCGGAAATTATGGATTATACCGCTGCTCCCATTTTTATGTCTGGTAAAGAAAAAGGGGCACACGAATGGATTATTGAATTTCGAAAAGCTCCTGAGGAAATTGAGTACTTTACGGAAGTGTTGGACAACGCTCTTAAATCACTTAATTCTGATTATGAGGCTAAGAGGTATAACAGCATGACTCTAAAAATGCCTAAGGTTCATATGGCCAGGAAAAATCTTTTTTATGACTGGTTAAAGTCTAAAGGTAAATTGGGCGGCCAGCATAAAATTCCCCGATTGTCCAATGAGCGGATCTATGTAGATGAATTACTCGAGATGAACAGGTAACCCACGCAATTTAATCCCCTCAACATTACTTTATAATTTCATTGATTTGGCTACTATATCGATGAAATGCACCACCTGAACAAAAAAATAGTGTAATTAGGTAAATAATGATCAATTTGTCGGTCCTAACTTAACCCGTTTATTATTAAACTTTACTTTTATGGCAGAACGATTGGTTATTTTATCCGACATGTGGGGCGCAAAAAAAGGCCTTTGGATTACTTCATATCTTGGTTATTTACAACAATATTTCGACATTGTGTTTTACGATAGCTTTAAACTTTCCGATATTAGCCCTATAAATTATACAGCTGAAAATATCTGTAGAACTTTAAAAAACGGAGGTATTGATACGGCGGTGGCTCAACTTTTAATAAAAGAAAAGGAAGAAAGCCATTACCTTACCTTCTGTGCGGGTGGCACCATTGCCTGGAAAGCTGCTTTAGCCGGCTTGCCTATAAAATCACTGATGGCAGTGTCTCCCCTGGATCTTCATTTGCAAACTGAAAAACCTGATTGTAAGATAAATTTACTTTATGGGGAAAACCAGGCGGACAGGCCCGGCCGGGAATGGACAACCGAATTGGATATGGACATGGAGATCATGCCCAAATTTGGCAGGGAATTATATAGTGACGACAAAATAATCCAAAAGGTATGCCTTGATTTGCTGGAATCCTATTTAAAAAATGAACTGAGTTTTAAGAAACGGCCTTTAGTTTCTTAATGGTGTCGTAGGAAATTTTACTTTCTGCATAAGGTTTGGATACCTTAAATTCCGTTTCATCACTACTGGGAAGCTCAAACATGGCATCTGTAAAAACAGCTTCACATAAAGACCTTAAACCTCTGGCTCCCAGCTTATATTCAATAGCCTTTTCTACAATGTAATCCAATGCCTGTTCAGTAATAGTAAAACTAATGCCATCCATGGCAAATAATTTTTCATACTGCTTAATAATAGCATTTTTGGGCTCTGTCAGAATAGCTCTTAAAGTTTTTTCATCCAGGGGATTCATATGCGTAAGGACAGGGAGTCTTCCTATTATCTCCGGAATAAGCCCAAATTCTTTTAGATCTTTTGGTATAATATATTGAAGTACATTGGTATTATCCAAACTTTCTTCTTTTTTTGCAGCGCTATAGCCAATGGCCTGCATATTCAAACGTTTGGTTATAATCCTTTCTATTCCATCAAAAGCACCTCCTGCGATAAAAAGAATATTTTCAGTATTCACTTCTATAAATTTTTGATCAGGGTGTTTTCTTCCTCCTTTAGGCGGGACATTTACAACAGTTCCCTCCAATAATTTTAATAGTCCCTGTTGTACACCTTCCCCGGAAACATCTCGTGTAATGGAAGGATTATCACTTTTACGGGCTATTTTGTCAATCTCGTCAATAAAAACGATCCCTCTCTCTGCCTTTTCCAGATTGTAATCCGCCGCCTGTAAAAGCCGGGTCAGGATACTTTCCACATCTTCACCTACATACCCTGCCTCGGTTAATACCGTGGCATCGACAATAGCCAGTGGTACATTAAGCATCCTGGCAATGGTCTTGGCCATTAATGTTTTACCCGTACCGGTCTGGCCCACCATGACAATATTGCTTTTTTGAATCTCTACATCGTCTTCTTTGGAATGTGGTTGTAAAAGCCTTTTATAGTGATTGTATACCGCTACCGACAAAACTTTCTTTGTGCGTTCCTGACCAATGACATAGGTGTCCAGGAAATCTTTTATCTCTTTAGGCTTTTTTAGAATAAGTTCTGAAGACAGGTCATCATTCTTGGACTGCTTGGATTCTTCAGCAACAATGCCGTGTGCCTGCTCAATACACCTGTCACAAATATGCGCATCCAAACCTGCAATCAATAGATTGGTTTCTGGTTTTTTTCTTCCACAAAATGAACATTCCAGGTTTTCCTTTGCCATAACTTCAGCTAGATTTCTTAATAATAACGAAACAAAATTGATTTGGTTCATTAAAATTACCCCATAGTGCAATAAATAGGGGTATTTTGTCGAAATTAATCCTTATCCCTTTCTAAAATTTCATCAATCATACCATAATCCTTTGCTTCCTGGGCTTTCATCCAATAATCCCTGTCACTGTCCTCATATACCTTTTCAAATTTTTGCCCCGTGTGTTTGGATATTATTTCATACAATTCATCCTTAATTTTAAGAACTTCTATGGCCGCTATTTCAATATCGCTGGCTTGTCCCTGGGCACCGGACATGGGTTGGTGAATCATTACCCTGGAATGTGTCAGGCCACTGCGCTTACCTTTTTCTCCTGCACACAAAAGAACGGCAGCCATGGAAGCGGCCATTCCGGTGCATATGGTAGCTACATCCGGCTTTATAAATTGCATGGTGTCATAAATACCCAGTCCTGCATAGACACTTCCTCCCGGAGAGTTAATATAAATCTGAATATCCTTTGATGAATCGGCACTAGCCAAAAACAGTAATTGGGCTTGTACAATATTGGCTACCTGATCATTAATTCCTGTTCCCAAAAAAATGATACGATCCATCATAAGTCTGGAAAAAACATCCATTGCAATTGCGTTCAATTGCCTTTCTTCTATAATGTTGGGTGTCATGTTGACCGGATACATGCTGCTTATAATACGCTCGTAGTACATGCTGCTAATGCCTTGGTCCTTAATGGCATAATTTTGAAATTCTTTTCCGAAATCCATATTTACAATGATAATTTTTTTAAAAAAAAAGGTGCCGAAATTATTGCTTTCGGCACCGTAAAGATACTTAATTTATTTTTGAATTTTAACCGTAAACCTCTTTCACAAAATTATCATAGGTCACTTCTTTCTTTTTTAAATTTGCCTTTTCCTTATAAAGGGCAAGAAGTTTTTGACTCATAAGTTGCTCCGACAGTCTTTTTACTTCTTCCTGATTACTTAAAACTCTGGATGCAATATTGTCAAGTTCTTCTTCCTGAGGATTTAACTGGCCGTATTGCGCCATTTGAGATTTAATAAAACCTTTGGCAAATTCTTTGAGTTCATCGAACTGAATTTCAACGCCGTTATCTTTAATAATTTTACCTTCAATCAATTGATAGCGCAGTCCTTTTTCTGATTTTTCGTATTCGTCATTGGCTTCTTCTTCAGAGAGTGGTCTTTCACCGGTAGTCTGAATCCATTTTTTAAGGAATCCGGCGGGAAGGTCGAATTTTATGGTCTCAATAAGCCTCTCTGTAACATCATTCAATAATTTCTGATCTGCCTGTTGCTCAAATTGTTTCTCAGAATCTTCTTTGATTCTTTCTCTGAGCTCTTTTTCTGAAGTAATTACATCTTTTCCAAAAAGTTTGTCAAACAATTCCTGACCCAAAGCTGCAGATTCCCTTTCGTTGATTTCCTCAATGGCAAAACTTACCTCAATATTTAATTTTTCTACCTTATCCCTCTGTATTCCAAGTGCTCCGGATAAAAAATAATCTTCTTTGAAAAGTCCTTTGGTTTTCAAAATTACCGTATCCCCGGCTTTTTTTCCCAGAAGACTGTCTATGGCTTTTTTACTCTTTAATTTAGACATTTCAAGGGTGGACTTATGATCTATTCCCTCTTCTTCATTTTTAAAAATGCCAGTAAGTTCATCATTCTTCCCAATCTGGGACTTACTAACCAGTTTCCCGTATTGCTTTCTAATACGATCAACCTGTTCATCTATCATTTTTTTATCGGCTACAATCTTATAATGTATTACCGGTTTTTTTGTCTTTAACGCCACTTCAAAACTGGGTGCAAGGCCCAATTCAAATTCAAAAGAAAAATCTTCTCCGTCCCAATTAAAATTATCCTGTTGCTTAGGGAGTGGATTTCCAAGTACATCCAACTTTTCTTCGGTGAGGTATTTGTTGAGGTTATCCTGTAAAAGTTTATTTACTTCATCAACCAAAACGGCCTTACCGTATTGTTTCTTGATTAATCCCATAGGAACCTGTCCTTTCCTGAACCCGGGGATATTGGCTTGTTTCTTATAGTCCTTAAGAATTTTATCTACCTTGTCGCTATAGTCGTCTTTTGTTATTGCTACTTTAACAATGGCATTTAATTCGTCTATCTGCTCTTTCTGAATGTTCATTGATATCTCTGTATTTGCTTTCTAAAATGGGATGCAAAAATAGGATATTTTATGAAGTGGGACAAGTTTTTAAATAGCTGATTATCAAATGTTGAATAAGGAGATTTAATCCTCTTTTAAAAATGAGAATAAGATCGATTCAAGGAAGGTCAATAAAAAACTGAACAGTAGTGCCCACCAAATAGAATCCACAGTAAAACCCGATACAAATTTGTCTGCCATCAGGATAATCAAGGCGTTAATAATAAGCAGGAATAAGCCCAAAGTCAAGATGGTAATTGGCAAAGTAAGAATAACCAATATAGGTTTTACTATAAAATTTAACAGACCCAATACAACAGCAACAATGATTGCTGTGGTATAGGAATCTACTCCAACTCCGGGAAGTATTTTTGACAGTATAACCACTGCTAGGGCGCTTAGTAAAATTCGAAGAATTAGTTTCATTTGTTTTGGTATTTAGGATTAATAAAAAAGGCGTCTATATAAATAGACACCCTTAAATGTAGTTATATTTTGTTATTATTTAATATATAGTCCCGTATAATCCAGCGGATTAACCCCTGGCATATTAGATCCATATTTTTCGTTAATAACTTCGAGAAATAAATTTGCAAGCAAGGCATATCCCCTTGGTGAAGGGTGTACGCCATCTAAAGAATAAGCGCCACCTGTAGCATAGGCGGCAGTAACAGTACTTCCGTCACTTAAGGGAATACCTGGATCAGTAACTGAGTTCATTAACTCTTGCGCGTCTACGAAAGCTAAGTCGTATTGTTGCGCAAGTGCCTCTATTGTTTGATTGAAAGTTGCTACTGCATTTGATACCAATTGTTGTTCTTGAGGCGTTAGCACCCATTTATCTGCTAAAGGAACCGCAACACCATTAATGGAAGTGGGATCATTAGGATTAGCCAGTGTTCCAATGATGGTCTGAGAGGTAAATACTAATAAATCTTCCGGCGTAGCCTGACGCATGTTAATAAGGGCAGGGTTGAAGCCGGTTAAATCTGTTAAATCTTCAT